>JABAYZ010000288.1:0-5357 GCA_018608735.1 Flavobacteriaceae bacterium
TAGTTTTAGGAATTACTTTGATTTTAATTTCAGAATTTCGAAAAACCAAAGACCTTGTCATAGAAATTGCAGGGCTTTGTCTACTGATGGTTGCTTTGTATCAGTTATCTGTAGGAATTGAAGATCGACCAACAAAAGATTCACATATCGAAAATGAAGAAGAAGAATGAAGTTTGAACTCAATGATTTAGTAGCGGTTTTGGATGATGATCTCTCAGGAACGGTCACCAAAATTGATGGTTTGAAAATTACAGTAGCCACAACCAATGGTTTTGAGTTGATGTTTGAAGCCAATGAGTTGGTAAAAATAAAAGACAACCAGATAATGGATCGCTCTGTATTTTCGGGGAAATCCTTAGAAAGTGTCTTATCTGAAAAGGAAACTAAAAAACGTCAGAACCCTCCAAAAATTTCATCAAAGGAACGGACTCAACCCGCTATGGAAGTGGATTTACACATCAACCAATTGGTGAAAAACACTCGAGGAATGCAAAATCATGAGATGCTAAATTTACAGCTAGATACTGCCAAACGCCGACTGGAATTTGCGTTTCAAAATCGCATACAACGCGTCGTATTTATTCATGGCGTAGGGGAAGGGGTTCTAAAATTAGAACTGGAGTACCTTTTTAAGCGTTACGAAGGTCTAAAGTATTATGATGCCAATTATCAGAAATATGGACAAGGGGCCACAGAAGTTTATATTTTTCAGTCTAAAACAGCTTAATAGACAAGCTCGTTTTCGAAGGTGCCTAGCACAAAATTATCCGTTGCTAAAATTGACAAATCAATATTTTCTAGGATGACAATAATCTTGAATGTACGCGTAAAAACATTAGGTTTTGTGGCCGTAACATCATAAGCATCATTAACCGTATTATCTAAAAACCGTGCAACCGAAGCGCCAACAGCTAAATCATCAAATAAGTTTCCGTTGTTATCCTCATCTTCCAAAATTGTTGGCGTACCATCATTGTCGTCATCCATATCCAAATAATCTGGAGTGCCATCGTCATCGGTATCTTGCGCATCTAAAAGATCGCCATCGCCATTAGGATCTGGTCTTTCGTTGATTGTAGGCACATTATCGCCATCATCATCATTGTCTTTATAATTGGGAATGGTATCACCATCGGTATCACCAACAAATTCAAGAGCATTTGGAACACCATCATTATCATCATCTTCAAAAGTAGAGGTAAAAATCACACTTCCATTAGCCGCTTCATAGTCTTGAATTACAGAAACACTAGACTCTGGAATATCTTGACAAATGTAAGTATTAGGGTCACCAGTATACGTACGGTAAATGAAACGCACTGTACTTTTATTAATCGTCATCAGTTCTATGTCCCCTGAATTTACAGGATTAAAAATTGCTTCTGCCTGTGCATTATTTGGAAATAACAGTGCTAACGATTCATAAGGATCTTCTCTGGTGTCAAATAAAATATAATTTGATGACGTACTGTCGCCACAACGTGTTAGGTTTTGGTCAAAATCGAGTTGAACACTAAGAACGTCTCCATCATCACAAGATAAAAAAAGACACCCACAAAAAATTAAGAGTATTAAAGATCGCATATCAAACATATTTTCACAAAAGTAACCGATTTGTTAATTAGTTTGAATATTTTTTGTCAATAATTTTATTTGATTAGATTTGTTTAAAATTAAAGCTTCATGAAATCAATATACTTAGACAATGCGGCGACATCTCAAGTCAGAGATGAGGTGATTGATAAGATGTCTGCAGTATTAAAATCCAATTATGGTAATCCGTCTTCAATGCACGGCTATGGCCGATCTTCAAAATCAATTATTGAAAACTGTCGCAAACGTATTGCGTCACATTTTAATGCTTTGTCTTCAGAAATTGTATTTACAGCAGGGGGTACGGAAGCTGATAATCTCGTGTTATGTTCTGCGGTTAGAGATTTGAACGTCACTCACATTATAACGTCTAAAATTGAGCATCATGCGGTGCTTCATACTGTTGAACAACTGGCTGTAGCGTATAAAATTGATGTTAGTTATGTTGATGTATTAGCCAATGGCACTCTAGATTACCAACATCTTGAAACGCTGTTAAAATCCACAAAAAAAACTTTGGTATCTCTGATGCATGTCAATAACGAGATCGGGACAATTTTAGACCTCCAAAAAGTAGCGGACTTGTGTCAGTCTAATGGCGCACTTTTTCACAGTGATTCTGTGCAGTCCGTGGGGCATTACCATTTAGATTTAAAAACAACACCCGTTGATTTTTTAGCGGCTAGTGCACATAAATTTCATGGACCTAAAGGCATTGGCTTTGTGTTTATCCGAAAAAATTCTGGCCTGAAACCCTTGATTATTGGAGGGACGCAAGAACGAGGCGTCCGAGCAGGTACAGAAAGCATTCATGACATTGTAGGTTTGGACGAATCGTTGGCATTGTCCTATCAGAATTTAGCGTCCGAAAAAACTTATGTTAAGGGCTTAAAATCCTATTTTGTAGATCAATTAAAAGCACAGATTCCAGATTTGAAATTTAATGGTTCTTGTTGTGATCCTGAAATTAGCACTTATACACTTGTCAATGTTTGCCTACCAGTTTCTGAAGCCGATGCACCTATGTTTCTGTTTCAATTGGATTTAAAGGGCATCGCTTGTTCCAAAGGCAGTGCTTGTCAGAGTGGAAGCGGAAAAAGTTCTCATGTATTGGCAGAAATACTTTCCGAAGAAGATTTAAAGAAACCCTCTATACGGTTTTCGTTTAGCATTTATAACACCAAAAAAGAAATCGATACTGTGGTTGACACTCTCGCAGAACTAATTAATGTTACAGTATCCTAAAAACGCATTCCTAACCTTACATTAAACACACGTGGCGTTAAATAGTTGGGGATAGAATATTGACGTTTCGAATATATATCACGTACCCATGTATTGGTTATAGAATTTTGGACATCAAACATGTTGAAAATTTCTATACCTACAGATAATTCTTCGAATTTACTTTTCCAGCCTTTTGTTTTTGGGTTTTTAGCATCAATAATTACGTAGGACATTCCCACATCAGCGCGTTTATAATCTGGTAAACGGTTTTGATAATTATAGGGACTGGCATAGCTAGGGGAGCCACCTGGAACTCCTGTATTATACACCAAGTTGAGATACATTTTCATATTTGGAAGTTTAGGCACATAATCCTGAAAAAGTATTCCAAATTTTAATCGTTGATCTGTTGGTCGAGCGATATAACCTTGATTATCAATATTTTCTTCTGTTTTGAGATAGCCAAAAGAAAACCAAGATTCTGTTCCTGGAACAAATTCGCCATTTAAACGCAAGTCTAAGCCATAAGCATAGGCTTTAGCAGTATTAGAAGCCACATAACGAATCCTTACATTCTCTACAGTATAGGGGTTTACATCGGATAGATTTTTATAATAGGCCTCTGAGATGAGCTTAAAAGGGCGGTCCCACATTTCAAAACTATAATCATTGGCAAGGACTAAATGAAAGGACTGTTGAGCCTTAACGTTGCTATTAACGATTCCGTCACTATCCCTAAGTTCTCTGTAAAATGGGGGTTGGTAATATAGCCCGCCACTCAAACGAAATAACATGTCTTTATTCCAATCGGGTTTAATTGCCAATTGTGCTCTAGGGCTAAACACGCCTTGAGCTGTTTTTGAAATGCCATCACCCTGTACTGACCACTGATGATATCGGGCCCCGACATTGGCATACACTTCATGATTTCCAATGAAACCACGTCTGTTCCATTGCCCGTAGACTTGCACACGGTTAATCTGTGTACTATTAGTCGATCGGATATTTTTATATGGTACTAATGGGCCTTCGTAAGCCGTATAAGGCTGATCATTAAAACTATTTATGTTTGGAGGGTTTACTGAAAACCCTGCCGAATCAATAACTTCCCATTCTACGATACGATCTCGTATATCTTCATTGGTATATTTTACTGACCATTCGAAATTATTTTCTCCACGTTCCAAATGGCCTTTATGTTCAATAGTTGTTATTAAGGCATCCAGATCATTTCGTGCATGGTTAATTTGAGAGCCAATGCCCTCTGAAAATTCAACATCACCCAAGTCTTCATCACCAATATTACTATTCACTTCTCCTAATCGGTATTGCGCTAGAATGTCAAAATACTCCTGTTCGGTGGTGTGAAAGGTAGAGGTAATCAGTTTTAATGTAAGGTTTTCATTTACAAAATAACTCCCTTTGAATGCCCCAAAATAGGTTTGGTACCTATCATTTTCTTGTCCTTGATAGAACACTAAGAGCGCTATTGGATCTTGTAGTGTTCCAAAATTCGTTTGACGACTTTGAGGTTCGTATTTATAATCATTAAGGGCTAAATTTCCTAAAAAGCTTAGATGAAACTTATCTGAAAATTTATAAGTGAGGTAGGTTTGAGCATCAGCAAATTTAGGAGTAAAATTTGTTTCCGTTTCTTTGGATTCTACTAGTAGGCTGTTATCCCTATAACGAAGACCTACCAATGCTGAAAACTTGGAGTCTTTACTAATACTTTCTGCCGTAAGACTACCTCCTAATAAACTTAAATCTGCTTGCACTCCAAAGCCAATTGGTGTTCTGTAGGTAATATCTAAAACAGAGGATAATTTATCACCATATTTGGCTTGAAACCCACCAGCAGTAAAATCTAAATTTTGTACCATATCCGAATTCACAAAACTGAGTCCCTCTTGCTGACCTGAACGTACCAAAAACGGACGATAAACTTCAATCTCATTAACATAGACGAGGTTTTCATCAAAATTACCGCCTCTAACAGAATATTGTGTGCTCAGTTCATTTGAAATATTTACTCCAGGAAGTGTTTTTAATAAATTTTCTACGCCTGGTTGTGCGCCTTTGATGGTGCGTATGATTTGCGGAGAAATGGTGGTGACGCCTTCTAATTCTTTTCGTTTTGAACCTCTGATAACAATAGTTTCAATTTGCTCATAATTAATTTTTAGTACTGGGTTAAACTCAAGTTCCTCTCCGTTTTTTAAATTAAAAGACGCTTCTAAATACTTGTAGTTTAAGTGTGAAAATCGAATTTTAACAGTACTATCCGCAGGAATTTTTAACATATAAAACCCATTTATATTGGTAGTGGTGCCGTTGTTCTCCGAAATAACATTTACACCATCTATGGGCTGATTAAGTTCATCAAGAATAATGCCCCTAAGAGTTGCCGATTGGCTTGTTGCTATTGCTGGTAAGATTAAAATTAAGAATAATATCTTATTTAGAGTGTTTGATTTCAAATTGGTAAAGTGTTATTTTCTATAAAATATAGTTTCAAATGTAGAACTATTTCCAAC
>JABAYZ010000288.1:5382-7037 GCA_018608735.1 Flavobacteriaceae bacterium
GCTCTGTAATTTTTAATTCCAGAAATGTCATCCGAAATTTTTAACTTTAAATAGCGTTTGTTACTTATCCAACTGCCGTTTTTAAAGTTTATTGCCTTAATTTTTGGATTTTCGTCATCAATTCCGAGGGTATAAACTCCTAAATATTTAGTACGAGCGGTTAGAGTGTTGCCTCGTTTTTTAGTCGATGTATAGAAGAGTTTATTGCCGTAGCGCGATACACTTCCAATAAATAATTTAGCCTTATCAGCGCCTTTATATTGACTCACATCAAAATTTATATTTATCGCCTTTTGCAAGGGAATGATCGGCTTGTGTAGTTTAAGTGTGTCATTGGTAACCTCAAATTGGATGGCGACATCTTCATAAAAAGAATCGCTATAAATTTGAACACTTACATGATCTTTTTCTAAAATCGTTTCTTCGGAAGCCGTAATATGTTCAAGATTTTTGGGATTGGGTTTAGGATCTGGTAATTCTTTTTCAAATCCTTTAATAGCTACACTTAACTCCGAAAGGTTGCCCTTATAATCGCTTACAATTATTTTATAAATTGAATTGGTGTCATTTTCGATACTAACAATTCCTTGTGTCGCATGACTCTTCAAAAGTTTTAAAGGGTTATTACTTTCAATAAATAATTTTTGAATTCGTTTTTTTGTTTGATAATAATACCCATAATCTATATAGCGGTTAAGGTGTTTGGTTTCATCAAATGAAAACCGTTTAAAATCGACATCTAAACGTTTGTTGCCATTGAAAGTTGTTTTGATGTAGCTAAGTCCATTTTTGTTAGTTGCTAAATCTTGTCGGTCTGTACTAATAATTCCAAAACCAATTTTTCCAAAGGCAGTAATTTGTTCAGTTTTATAATGACCGTTAGGGAGTTTTATAATTCTAATTTTCACTCTAGATGTTTCGCCATTTATATGACTTCCATCACTTAAAGGATATCCAAATAATTCATAAATAACAGGTTTGGTCGTATCTTTTATGTCAATCCCAAAAAGCATAGGATTCATTGGACGGGCATTCTTATCTCTAATTTCAAAATGTAGATGAGGTCCTCCAGACCCTCCAGTATTTCCTGTATAAGCAATAACTTGGTTAGCTAAAATTTTCAGTTCATTAGCCTTTGGAAATAACTCCAATTCAAAAGTTTCTTTATTATATTGTTGGCTTTTGACGTATGCTTCAATGGTTGGTGAAAATTTTTGAAGATGTGCATACACAGTAGTGTAGCCATTTGGATGTGTAATGTATAATGCTTTTCCATACCCATACCTTGAGATTTTAATTCGACTCACATAACCTTTAGCCGAAGCATAAGTTTTTAACCCTTCCTTTCCTTGAGTTTTTAAATCCAAGCCAGAATGAAAGTGATTGGAGCGCAGTTCAGCAAAAGTTCCTGACAGCACCAATGGAATATCTAGTGGACTCTTGAAGTAATCTTGAGGGTAAGGGGATTGAGAATTACATAATGTAATCCCCATAAAGATAAAAAACAGACATGCTTTCATAAAATAAGATAGGAATGCTAATTTATACAATTGAGGGTAAATAGAAAAATAAAAATGCGGAGTTCCTAAGAGATCGATAAATAAATAAAAAAATTAAGTAAAAACAATTGTGTTATAACGAATGGAATGTTAAAT
>JABAYZ010000018.1:0-445 GCA_018608735.1 Flavobacteriaceae bacterium
AGCAGAATTACCAGTTCTTGAACTTATTCCTGCAAAAGAGTATAGCTCTGTTCCGTTATCATCTAATGGCAATTTAAAGTTTGCAAAAAACCTTCCACCACGAACTTTAGATTGTCCAACCCTCATATTAAAGTCAGTTCTTTGTTGATTATGACATTCTTTTTAAAGAAGATAAGACCTGAAGGGAAGTACCGAAAACACTAAAACTTTATCCATATTACTCACACAATAAAGGGGGCCTGGTTTCTATAAAGTGGTTTTTCTTTTTAGAAGTATTCCTCTAGAATAGTATATAACCAAAAGGTCTTGTGTCTACGCGTATTTTGCAGGGTAGGCATCAATTGAAATTCACTGCAAACCATTGGCATAACAATCATCAATAGAGATAAATGTTATACCATATTAAGGATGCTTTATTAGAGCAATCAGAAGTAAAAGAGGGTAT
>JABAYZ010000018.1:455-936 GCA_018608735.1 Flavobacteriaceae bacterium
GTATTATTCTATACCTAAGTAAAAGTTCTTTACGATTTTAACCTAACAAATAAAAAAATGGGATAATAACATCCATATCAACACATTATGTTCAACTTAATCTAAGAGAATTGCACTTCCTACTACTTCATCTTGGGCCCATATTGGCGAATGTTCAACTTATCCTCAGATTCAAATTGTGAGAAATTCTCTAAAAATAATTTAGCTAATGTATCCCTGCTTTTAAGGTAAGTGATTTTATCCTCCCAAAACGTAGATGGATTCAACATTTCAGAAGGGACGTTATTACAAGCTTTGGGCATTTGTAAATTAAAAACTTCAAGGGTTTGATACGCTTCATTGGCCAAACTTCCATCGTGTATTGCATCAATAATGGCCCGAGTGTGTGTGAGAGAAATACGCTTTCCGTGTTCTACTCCCCCACCAATCCAACCGGTATTTACCAACCAAACCTTTGCTTGATGTGCTTGAATATTTTGGG
>JABAYZ010000018.1:946-4385 GCA_018608735.1 Flavobacteriaceae bacterium
TAATTCAGCATATTTTGAGGGGTGCCAAACCATAAAGGCTGCCCCAAAACAAGCAGAAAAAGTAGCAACAGGTTCGGTGATTCCCATTTCGGTCCCAGCAATTTTTGCGGTATACCCACTGACAAAGTGATACATGGCCTGCTCTGCTGTAAGCATTGAAACTGGTGGAAGGACACCAAAAGCATCGCAAGTTAAAAAAATTATGTTTTGGGGATGACCCCCTACACAAGGAGACTTTATTTTATCAATAAATTCAATGGGATAGGCTGCACGGGTATTTTGGGTGATCGAGGTATCAGAATAGTCTACCCCATGGGTTTCGGGATTATAAACTACATTTTCCAAAACCGTTCCAAATTTAATAGCCTTGAAAATTTCTGGTTCCTTTTCCTCGCTTAGGTTGATTGTTTTGGCATAACATCCGCCTTCGACATTAAAGACGCCATCTTTGGTCCAACAGTGCTCATCGTCTCCGATTAAATGGCGGTCTCCATCGGCAGAGAGGGTTGTTTTTCCCGTCCCGCTAAGGCCAAAAAAGAGAGAAATATCTCCTGAATCTCCTTCATTTGCCGAACAGTGCATTGAGAGGATTCCTTTTTTAGGCATAATATAATTCATGATGGAAAAAATACCTTTCTTCATTTCTCCAGCATATTGGGTTCCTAGAATGACAAACTCTTTCTCTTCGAAACTCAAATCAATACTTGTTTTTGTTTTCATAAAACTAGTGTATTGATTGGCCGTAAATTCGCCAGCGTTATAGATCACATAATCGGGTTCCCCAAAATTGTTCAATTCTTCGTGGGTAGGTCGAATCATCATATTATGCATAAATAAAGCATGGTAAGGACGTGTACATATTACGCGTATTTTGAGTCTGTATTTTGGATCCCAGCCCGCGTAGCCGTCAACCACATAGATCCGTGTCCGGGTATTGAAATAGTCAACCGCACGTTGGCGATTTATTTTAAAGGTATGGGCATCCATTTCAATGTTAACATCGCCCCACCAAATATCTTCTTTTGATGCTGCATCTTCTACAATTCGTTTATCGTTTGGGCTACGCCCTGTTTTTTCGCCACTCAGCAGCACTAAGGCGCCCTTGTCTGATATGACCGCTCCTTTATCATAACGAATTGCTTTCGCGTAGAGTTGTGCTGGAGACAGATTACGGTATAACTTTTTAGGAGCAATTCCGTTAGCGAGCAAATTAAAAGGTTGTTTCATGACTTAATTATCTTTAAATATATTCTCTAAAGGATTGGATCATTTCCCAATTCCTAAAATTGAAGGAGGCTTAGATGCGATATACTAGAGTCAATATCTGTAATCCTTTGATCCAAGACTTGAATAGATAAATATTGCTACAACTACTCCTTAAATCGCTCAAATCGAATTATATACTATTTAATGACTTTGTTTACAAATAAAAACTGTAAGATTTTGAGTATTATGCTGCCTAAACCACTTTATTAGAAAGAATCCCGATTCCTTCAATTTCTAATTCAACTTGATCGCCTGGTTCTAAGGGTCTATGAACAGAAAAATTATTTTCTATTAAACTTCCCCAGCCAACAGTTCCACTTCCTAAAACATCGCCTGGAAGTAAAGTTACATTATCTGAAGCGCGTTTAATCATTTGTGCAAAAGTCCAATACGCTGTTTTATAATTCCCCTCGCAAATAGTTTCACCGTTGATACGCGCACTCATTTTAACATCAAAACGGTCTCCTGTGGTCTTTGGCATTGTTAAATGTTCTGGGTGCGTTTCTCTAGAAATGGTACAGCTGTATTGCTCAAATTCATCTTTAGTTACAATGCAGGGGCCAAAAGCATTGGCAAAATCTTTTCCTTTGGCGGGACCCAGTGGCAAGGTCATTTCCTCTCTTTGCAAAGATCTTGCTGTCCAATCATTAAAAATGGTATATCCAAAAATATAATCATCCGTCTCATCTTCGGGAATATCACTTCCCTTTTTACCCATAACGACAGCTAATTCTAACTCAAAATCCATTTTTGTTTCATTCTTTGGACGTTTAATCTCGTCCTGAGGACCAAAAACTGCGTTGTGATTGGTAAAGTAAAATACGGGAATATCATAGTAGGCTTCGCCTATCGAATGGCCAAAGGTTTTACTTGCATTAAGCATATGTTGTTCAAAGCTTAAATAATCTCGAATGCTTCTTGGATTCGTTAACGGAGCCATTAGTCTTATATCGGTTAGTTGATAATGTGGCATCAACTCCTCTAAGCGATTCTCTTTTATAATCTTAAAACAGGTTTCATGATTATCGATAAAAGCTAGCATATCGTTAGGCAGGCGTTTGTCTGCCTTTTGCATAGCTACAACCCCTTCAGCTTTTAACCATCCAGTATGTACCGTACCTTCTTTTGTTGCGAACGTCACTAGCTTCATAACCCTAAAATCATTTAAAAAGGAGCCATTAAGCTACCTAAAGTTTGACCAATTAACTTACCTGGGTGTGCACCCTCTGGCAAGGCTTTACCTTCAAATTCCAGTAATTCCCATGCTGCTAAGGTTTCGGAAGCATTTACAATGGTCATACATCGATCATAACGTCTTTTCATAAACGCTTTAAAGGCTTCCTCAGTATTTTGTTTGTTTTCTAATTCGTCTACTAATACTACTGCATCTTCTATTGCTAAAGCAGCGCCGGAACCTAGCTGTGGAACAGTGGCATGGGCCCCGTCTCCGATAATAATGACTCTATTCTTATACCAAGGATCTGGCAAATGTGATGCTTCTAATGGTCTATAATTCACCAAGTCAGGGTCAGTCATTTGCTCCATGACGTCTTGTGCAATTTTAATTGGAAATTCAGACAAGTAGTCTTTCATCATTGGGATATAGGCCGATTTTTCTATCCATGGATTGTCAGCTCCTTCTGATGATACTAAAAACATATACATACTGTCTTCGGACATAGGTATAAAACCAATTTTACTTCGTTTACCATAATACATATAGCCTGTATCTAAATCTTCATGCTTTTTAAAGGCATAACGCCATACGGACAAGCCCATATAATGGGGCTTAAACTCCCCAAATACCATTTTACGAACCTCTGAATTTATTCCGTCGGCACCAATTAGAATGTCATACGTTCCTTCAGAATCATCTGTAAAGACAACGGAAACACTGTCTTCATTATTTTCAATGGATTTAACAGTAAGTCCCATGCGGTATTTGACACCAGCGTTAATCGCCTCATCATACATTACATCGTGTAAAATTCTTCTGGAAACACCATTATGACTTGGGTATTTTCCCATAGGCGGAGGCCCTGCAACACCAACGTTATGACCCCCTGCGGTAAACATTTTTACTTGTCCATAGGGAAATCCGCGTTTCATCGCTTCATCAGCGATACCGATTTCATCAAGTGCTTTAAGTGCATTGGCTTGCTGTATAATACCG
>JABAYZ010000018.1:4395-6992 GCA_018608735.1 Flavobacteriaceae bacterium
GACTAAACGTCCTTTACTATCTGTATAATACCGACGCCATAAACATTATATTCCTCTAATCGCTCCGCAATTTCGACCGAAACTCCTTTTTTAGCAAATGCAATAGCAACGGCTTGCCCACCTATACCTCCACCTACGACGAGTACCTTTTTAACTGCCGACATATTTTTTGATTTTAATTTTTGTTTACTATATCTTACGCGTGTATTCTTTCTGCAATCCAATCATACATTTCCAATGTTGGCATAAAATTGTCCACTTGACAATGCTGTGCGCCACTTTCTCCATCCGGTACGATTTTCATTTTATGTTCGCAGGTTAAATGTTTTTCTAAGGTAATTGCATGATCTACAAAATTCTGTTTGTCACCACCACCATGCATTATAAATGTTGGCATAGAGATTTTTTCAGCTACACCATTTTCAAGAGTAAAGCCTTCTAATTTTTTAAGCACACCTTCATAAGTATCCTCATCCATGATGTGCTGTACTATTTTTGCCAAAGGATGTTTTCCGCTTCTTCCTGCCCAAACAGAATAGTAGGACCAAACAGCACCAAAAATCATACAGACCTTAAAGCGAGGTTCAAATGCGGCACAACGTGCAGCCATATATCCGCCCATAGATACTCCTGCAATTCCTACACTGGAAGTATCTACCTCCTCTTTTAAATTTTCTAGTACCCAGTCTAAAACAGCAGTTCCAGCTACGTTGTAATCGTGTCGGGAATGAATGTGGTTTAAACGAAGTGCTGCACCTTGTCCAGGTCCATCCATAGCCAATAAAGCAATACCCCTTTCCATTAGGTGATCTCCAATCCCAAAATAAAGCTCTTCAGCAAGACTATCTAATCCTCCAAACATTACCATGACAGGTGGATTCTTCACCCCTTTCGGTTTAAACAGATATCCTGGTAAAAAAGAGTCTTCAAAAGGAACTTCTACCTGTACTGGTTTTTCTTCGAAGTACTTAGTTGCTTTTATGAAAGCTTCACGTGCTTTGATATAGGTTTCAATTTTTCGTTGGTCCTCTAAGGGCATAAAAAACTCAGCGGTTCTCAAGTAGTTGAACGCTCTTAAATAAGTTCTTCTAGCCGAGACGTATTTACCATTTTTTTCATATGCCTCTGCCCAATCATTTACTTCATTTCCTTTTTTAAGCCATGCTATATTAAAGGTTTCTCTGTTGTCAGGATCAATGCTGCCGGCTACTTCTAAAATTTCTGCAAATTCACCTCCTCCATAGTGGGCTTGTGTAAGTGCTCTATTGACTTGATAGGAAGGCATGTACTTGCCTGGAAAAAAATGCCACATAATTATTTTTGTTTTGTTAAGTATTTAGTTTTTTTGACTTGCTGCCATTAAAACCCATTTATAGTATTTCTGTTTAAATTAAATGACCTGCTATATGTCTACAGGCTTAACCGTCCCATCTTCAGACAGGCCTAATTTCTTTCCTTTGGCCATTTCTGCAAAAGGATTTACAGATCCCCAGGCGTCATTTGGATTGTCTTTTAAATAATGAACATCTAAATGGTCTGGCGCAAAAACCAATCGAGCGCAGGCATAGTATTCGAATAAGATACCACTCCCTGGATCAGTAATATAAATGAAAAAGCCTTCGTCTGCTTTGTGTCGTGTAGGCGCACCCATAACACTTTTATGTCCTTTTTCAATGAAATAGTCCAGTGCCAAAAGAACCTCTTCACGACTGTCGACATTCCAACAAATATGATTTAATACTGCCTTTTTTGGTTCAATATTTGGGTCCGTAAAAACGGCAATATCATGCGATAAATTAGCAATGGTATGCAGCCCACCGATGGGTGGTAGATCGTCCGAAATTCTTATTTCATCAGGGTTTTTTAAGCCCAAAGCTTTCCAAAACGCCTTCTCTGCTGGATAAGCCCCCTTGGAAACCATATAAGTTACGTGATCAAAACGACGGGGATTGGCTCCTTTTAATCGGTTACTAGAATAGCGGTCAGCATAGATACTACCGCGCTCTCCTTCTTCTCTTAACCAGACGACATCCCAAAAGATTTCATGCATATGGCCTTCTGGAGATTGAAATTTAAACGCTCTTCCGTGCCCTAGGTCACCGTCGTTCCATCCTCGACCAGCACCAATGCTTTCTAAATATTCAACTGCATCTTCCAAAGCCTCTGGACTGTCTGCTCGCCAACCAATATGTCCTAAGCCCGATTCTTCACTTTGCGTCAATTTTAATGTGTGATGAAAATAATCACCCCATGCACGAAGATAGACGGAGCCTTTTTCCTTTCCAGTTATATCCATCCCTACAATGTCACTAAAAAAATGTACCGACTTTTCAAGGTCTTGCGTTAAGACCTCAACGTGGGCCATCTGCGATAAATAATGTGGGTTTTTTGCCATTTTATTGTTTTTTTAAGTAAATATCTAGTTACTACAAATTTAATTTTGTTACACTCTTTTAATGAATCCATTTTCAATTGATTATATTCAAAATCAATTTTTTTTACTTAATTATCATCTTTTAAATTATACACTTCATTCTTTTTATACTAAAACACTACCATCTGCCACCATTGCGATTCCAATAATAAATCTTGAGCGT
>JABAYZ010000035.1 GCA_018608735.1 Flavobacteriaceae bacterium
ATTGGTCACAAACCAAATACTGATATTTTCAAAGGGCAGTTGGACATGGACGAGGCCGGTTATTTAATAACCCATGGAAAATCAACCAAAACAAATCTGCCTGGAGTTTTTGCATCTGGGGACGTACAAGATAAAGAATACAGACAAGCGGTTACTGCTGCTGGAACAGGTTGTATGGCCGCATTAGACGCTGAGCGCTATCTTGGCTCACTTGGAGCTCACTAAGCTAATTGCGAAATAAAAAATTGTTGAAAACCGGAAAGTGGTTGAACAAATTGTTCACCACTTTTCATGTTTTTTATCACAACTTCATCACGCGATAATTCTTCCTCACCCAAGAGAACAACCCAGGGAATATGTTTTTGATTAGCATATGAAAGCTGCTTCTTCATTTTGACTGCATCTGGGTAAAATTCAGCGCGTAATCCATTATCCCGCAGAGAAGCTATTAATTGATTGCTTTTCAAGGCAGTGCTATCGCCAAAATTGAGAAATAAAATTTGGCTTTGGGCTTGAACTGAGGCAGGAAAAAGGCCAAGCTCTTCTAAAACGAGATAGATGCGATCAAAACCGAAAGATATTCCTACTCCACTCATGTTTTTCATGCCAAAACCTGCGGTTAAATCATCATAACGACCCCCACCACCAATAGAGCCCATTTTGACTCCTTCTGGAGGGCTAACTTCAAAAATACAGCCCGTATAATAATTTAGTCCGCGGGCTAAAGTCACATCTACTGAGAGTGCTGTTCCCTTAATTCCAAGGGCTTCTGATCGAGAAACGACAAAACGGAGCTCCTCTATTCCCTTTTTTCCAATTTCAGAATCACTTAAAAATTCTTCTAGTTGACTGAGGCGATCATGAGCTGAACCTGCAAGGGAGATAAGCGGAGTAATGCGCTCTATAGCATCGGCTGTAAAGTTTTTTTCTTTCAGTTCTTTTACCACACCATCAAAACCAATTTTATCGAGTTTATCGAGCGCTACGGTAAAGTCAATTAACTTTTCTTGTGCACCAATTACTTCGGCTATTCCAGCCAATATTTTTCGGTTGTTTATTTTGATAGTTGCGCCTTTAATTCCAAGCGCTGCGAAAACACTTGAATACAATTGGCAAAGTTCTACTTCTTGCCATAGGGAAGTACTTCCTACAACATCAGCGTCACACTGGAAAAATTCTTGAAAGCGTCCGTGCTGCGGACGATCTGCACGCCAAACCGGTTGAATTTGATATCGTTTAAACGGAAAAACTAAGTCATTTTGATGTTGTACCACAAAACGAGCAAAAGGAACGGTTAGATCATAACGCAAGGCTTTTTCTGACAATGAACTGGAAAAAGCCCCCAGTCTATTTTCTTCTAGTGCAGTTATATCTGCTTTTTTGAGTTTCTCGCCATTGGAGAGAATTTTAAAAATAAGGCGATCCCCTTCTTCCCCATATTTCCCCAATAAGGTTTCAGCCTTTTCAAATGAGGGTGTTTCTATGGGTTCAAAACCAGCGCTTTCAAAAGCAGTTTGTAGGATTCCTTTCAAATAATTACGTTTGGCAACTTCGAGGGAAGAAAAATCTCGGGTTCCTTTAGGAATAGATGGCTTCATAGATGTGAATAACTGCGTTTACTACAAATATCCTAAATTTTGAAAGGCTTATGAAAGAAATTCTGCGATACTTTTAAAGCGATCGCCTTGACTTATTTGAGCACCTTTTAGAATCATGCCGTATAATTCTTCTTTACGGTCATGGTCATAGGTTTTAGTAGAGCGATAAATAGTCACTGATTCGTCATGAATATGATGTAACAACCATTGCCAGCCTTCTTTGGTCATTATATCATGCTCAACGGTGGAGAGTTTAACCGCGATTAGTCGCATGACATCTGCTAGGCATTCGAAAACAAAAAAATGGTTGGGACTTAAATGTTCTAAATACAAATTTTTGGACAATACATCTTCCCAAACTAAATCAGAAAACTGATCCAAGTGAACCTCAACAGCATCAGGTTGAGTTGCCTTGATTTGCTCCCATTCTTTTCGATCAATCGATAAGGCAGCCAAATATTTTGCAAACTCCTGATGGAGTTCTTCAAATTGTTCTTTACTTAAACGGTGATAATTCATACAAAAAACCCCACCTAGGTGGGGTTGATGTTATAAAATATGTGGCTTAGCCCTTTTCAGGTACGATTTCGAAAGGCACCAGTACAACAACCTCTCTATGCAAACGAACAGTTGCTTCATAGGCACCTAAACGTTTGATAGTACGACCAGGTAAGCTGATGAATTTTTTGTCGATTTCTTGTCCGTTTTTGGCGAAAGCATCTGCTATATCTTGCGCTCCAATTGAACCAAACAATTTATCGCCAGATCCAACTTTGGAAACAATTTTAATTTCTAATGCAGTTAGGGCTTTTCCTAATTTAGTTGCATCATCGATTACTTTTTGTTCTTTAAAAGCACGTTGTTTTACATTTTCAGCCAAAACTTTTTTAGCAGAGTTTGTTGCCAAGACTGCCTTTCCTTGCGGAATTAAAAAGTTTCTTCCGTAGCCATTTTTTACTGTAACGATGTCATCCTTAAATCCAAGGTTTTGTACATCTTCTCTGAGTATCAGTTCCATGATTTAAAGTTTTATTTTAATAAATCGCCTACATAAGGCATTAATGCTAAATGACGTGCACGTTTAACAGCTACAGAAACTTTGCGCTGGTATTTTAAAGAGGTACCCGTTAAACGACGGGGCAATAACTTTCCTTGCTCGTTCACAAAGCCAATTAAAAAATTAGCGTCTTTGTAGTCAATATATTTAATACCTGAACGCTTAAAACGACAGTATTTTTTCTTGTTATTGGTTTCAATATTAAGTGGGGTTAAATAACGAATTTCCCCCTCTTTTCTTCCTTTAGATTGTTCTTCTATTTTTGACATCTCGATTAGGCTTTTGCGTTAGCTTTAATTTTCTTTACTCGTTTGTCAGCCCAAGCAATAGCGTGCTTGTCGAGTCGTACTGTGAGGTAACGCATCACGCGCTCATCACGTCTAAATTCAACCTCTAGTGGATTGATAGCAGCACCGTCAACGGTGTACTCAAACAGGTGGTAAAAACCACTTTTTTTGTTTTGGATTGGGTAAGCTAATTTTTTTAGCCCCCAGTCCTCTTGGTTAACAAATTTGCCTCCCTTATCAGTAATGATAGTGGCAAATTTCTTAACTGCTTCCTTTATCTGTTCTTCAGATAAAACGGGATTCAAAATGAAAACAGTTTCGTAATGGTTCATATAATTGATTTAATTAAGGCTGCAAAAATAGTGGAATTCACCTCCTAGACCAAATAATAGTCCCCTTTTTTTTCGAATTAAGGCAAGAGAAATTGATTTTACTTATTTTTGTTAAAAAAGAATCCATGCCCTTATCATTTATTCTGATTGATGAAAATGAAACAAGCTGCACAAATGTGGCCAAATTGGCCGCTAACTCTAATCAAATTAAGCTTGTTAAAACCTTCTCCTCTCTCAAATCGGCAAGGAAATTTCTTCAAGATGCTACCGTCGATTTTTTAATTATTGATCCAAACCTGAGCAGTGAACTAGGTTTTTCTTTCATTGAAAAAGAACAATCAAAGCAACCTATTGTTATGCTTTCGCCTAGAACGAAAGATGCTGTAAAGGCATACACAATTGGGGTATTCGATTTTATTTTAAAACCCATAGATGCCCAGCGCTTTGAAAAAACAATAGAGCGTTTGACCAATCAAGGTTATTTTATAGAGAAAAAAGAAATCATTCTACCAACAAAATACATAGAAGTACGTTGCGATTTAATGACGGAAAGAATCGAACATGAAAAAATTGATTTTATCGAAGCCATGGGCGATTATGTGAAAATTGAAACGGCAAAACGCAAGTATGTCGTTTTAATGTCAATGAAAAAAATGCTAGAGTTACTCCCAGATACTACTTTCTTTCGAAGTCATAAATCCTATATCATCAATCTTCAAAAGGTAAACAACTACACGTCAAACGAGATTCACCTTAAGAATAAAACTATCCCTCTCAGTCGTTTTCGTTCAAAAGAATTCAAGAAATTGATTCTATCGCGTTAAAATGGATCTACATCAACATTTATCTTTACAGATCTAAATTGCCCAATGGCTTCGATGCTCTTGAGTGCATTCGACAAAACATCTTTGACGTGTTTTCGGGAAGTATTATCTGGATATTTTAGTAACAGCTGCTTGATGTATTGATTGCGGACTCTTGCCACCATTGGATCAACTGGACCAAGAATGGGGGTTGTTAAATACTGCGCCAAAACATCGTGTAACCACTGAGCAGCCTGCTGTGCTTTTTGATAGTCCCTTGCTTTTAGGGAAATTCGAATCAGGCGAAAAAACGGTGGGTAATCGAATGTTTTACGCTCGTGAATTTGTTGAGTATAAAGAGCCTCATAGTTGGTTTGAATGACCTGCTGCAAAACAGGGTGAGCCGGTGAAAAGGATTGTATCAATACCTTTCCTTTTTCATTTGAGCGACCAGCACGACCGGCCACTTGGGTGAGCAATTGAAATGCTCGTTCGTGCGCGCGAAAATCAGGGAAAAATAATAATGGATCGGCATTTATAACACCGACCAAACCTACATTTTTAAAATCCAACCCTTTTGTGACCATCTGGGTACCAACAAGTATCTTGACTTCTCCAGTTGTAAAACGCTCTATAATACTTTCGAACGCCCATTTCCCTCGCGTAGAATCCCAATCCATACGTTCTACTTTGGCCTGTGGAAAATACTGTTGGACTTGCTCCTCAATCTGTTGGGTTCCAGTCCCTTTTAATTCCAATGATGGTCCTGAGCATACCACACACTGAATGGGTTTGGCAATGTGATAACCGCAATAGTGACATCTTAATTGCTGATTGTATTGATGATAGGTCAAAGACACATCACAGTTGGTGCATTGCGGAATATGACCACAACTATGGCACTCCAGCAAAGGGGCGTAACCTCTTCTATTCTGAAAAAGAATGATTTGCTTTCCTTCCGATAAACTGATTTCTATCGACTCAAAGAGTGTTTTTGAAAACAATCCCTTCATTTCTTTTTTCTTGTGCGCTTCTTTTAAATCAATGGTTTGCACCAAGGGAAGTACAGCTTCTCCATGACGTTCAAGCAATTGAACATGACCATATTTCTTGCGGCTAACATTAAAACGGGATTCAATAGAAGGCGTTGCAGATCCCAACAGCAATTTACATTTATACGCTTTGGCTAAAACAATGGCTGCATCACGTGCTTGGTATCGGGGGGCAGGATCAAACTGTTTAAAAGAGGTTTCGTGTTCTTCGTCTACCACAATTAAACCTAGGCGACTAAAAGGTAAAAAAATGGCTGATCTTGCACCAATTACAATCCGTGCTTTTGGGCTAGTGTGTAAAATATTTTTCCATACCTCCACACGTTCGTGAATGGAGAATTTGGAATGAAAAACGCTTACTTGCTTGCCAAAACGTTTTTGCAATCGTTGGACCATTTGGGCCGTTAACGAAATTTCTGGCAGCAAGAAAAGCACCTGCATTTCATTTTTCAACTGCTCCTCAATCAAAGAAAAATATAGTTCAGTCTTTCCAGAAGAAGTTACCCCTTCCAACAAGACTACCTCGTTCTGCTCCCATTGATGCTGAATTTCCTCCAATGCAGTTTGTTGCGCAACAGATAGAACGGGCCTAGTGTCTCCGTTAATTTCCTTCAACAACAAACGATCTTCTTGCAACCATTGCTCTTCAATGATTCCTTTATCTAAAAGAATTCTCACCAAGCCACTCGTCACTTCTAACTGCTTTTTAAGCAGACTAAGCTTGACCCACTCTTCCTCAGTCTTTAACTGATACAAACCCAACAAAAAAGCACTTTGCTTGGGTGCACGTTTGAGTTGATCAAAAAGCTTGCTTAAAGCCTCGTCCGACGAATGGTTGGTGTGAATACGTAAATAACGATGCTTTTTGGGTTTGTATTTTTCTTTTAAAGATTGTTGTGTTTGCACATAACCTTTCTCAATCAAAATTTGCAATAAGGGTAGGACTGTTTTTCGTTGGACAATCGACTGAATATCTTCAATCAATAGATCTCTTTGTTCAAGGGCCTCAAGTACAAGAAATGCCTCATCGCTCAATTCATCCCAGTCAATTTCTATTTCATTTACCCTAGACACAAAGGTTTCGCTAGTTAACAAAAAAGCACTGGGTAGTGCTGCACGTAGAATACTCCCCATGGAACAACGATAATAATCACTCATCCACTCCCAAAACTGAAACTGTTTTAGAGTAACAATGGGGTAGTCTTCCAAAATCACCTCGATGGTTTTGGGGGTATAGGCCTGTGGCGCCACCCGATGTTTTTTATACACAAGACCCGTATATAATTTATTTTTTCCGAAGGGAACTCCAACACGAAAACCCGGAGAAAGGAAATCATACTCAGTTTCATTTACCCAATAGGTAAATGCTCTAGGCAAGGGTAAAGGCAACAAAACATCAATAAAAAACTGCATCCTTTAATGGCTATTTATTTTCTTGTTTTAAGCGACTTATAGCGGCATTAAGCTCAAAACCTAAAAGTAAAATGATCGAATTAATCCAAGAATAGAGCATAAAAATCAAAAGTGCTCCAATAGAGCCATAAAGCTGGTTGTAGTTAGAAAAGTTATCTACATAAATCCCGAAAAAATAGGTAGTGAGAAGAAAGAGTAAAAGTGTCATGAGCGCTCCAGGAGAAAAAAAGTTGGTAAGCTTTCCTTCTATGGTACCAAAATAATACAAAATAGAAATAGAAAAATAGGCCAAAACACTAAAAAGCAAGTATTGTCCCCATACAATCCAATTGATGGTCTCGGGTAAAAAATTTTGAAAGGCAAGC
>JABAYZ010000261.1 GCA_018608735.1 Flavobacteriaceae bacterium
GTAAACACGTTATTTTCTTGCAAAGAACCTTCAGTTTCTCCGTCCAATAAAACAGTTTTCACAACCCTAAAGGTCGAAGAACTCGATAAAAAATTTAATTAATATGCGTCAAATAACCCCAACCGTTAAGCATCTTCTTATTATAAACATCATCGTGTTTTTAGGAACTTACTTATTGGGAAATAAAGAGTTGTTCTATGGGTTGTTAGCACTTTACTATCCTTTGAGTGATTATTTTATGCCATGGCAAGTGTTTACGCACATGTTTATGCATGGCGGTTTTCAGCATTTACTGTTTAACATGCTTGCGTTGTGGATGTTTGGAACTGCAGTAGAGCGTATCTTTGGCCAACGAAAATTTTTAATTTTCTACTTGTCCTCAGGACTGGGTGCTGTGGCTTTGACATTTTTAGTGTACTATATTCAAGTTTATCCCCGAATAAGCGATTTAGAAGCTTTGGGATTCTCTTTTGATTTTATTAAAGAAGCTTCGAGCTTAAACATTATAAATAACGGAATGTTTCAAGGCGAAATTTTAGCTTCTAAGTTAGAACCGCTTATGTCCACTTATGGCTATACACTGAATCAGTTTAGTGGCGATTCTTTTAGAATTCTATTTGATCTCAACGTGACTAGTAATGGATCTATGGTTGGTGCTTCTGGTGCTATTATGGGCGTTTTGGTGGCCTTTGGCATGCTTAATCCAAATGCAGAGTTGATGATGATATTCTTGCCAATTCCTATCAAAGCAAAATATTTTATCCCTGGAATTATAGCTCTGGATTTATTTTCTGCCTTTACGGGTGTGTCTATATTTAGCCCAAATAACACCGCCTATATTGCCCATATTGGAGGGGCTGTTACTGGCTTTTTGTTGATGTATTTCTGGAAAAAAAATCAATTTGATAAATACCGTTGGAACTAATGACGAGTTTAAAACAAGACATCAAAGAAAAATTGTCAAGACTTAATGTATTTGAAAAAATCATTGTGGTTAATGGTATTGTTTTTTTATTCAGTTTTATTGCTCTGAGGCTGCAAGGGGTTGGTGCAAGTTTAGAATGGCTTTCCCTTTCAAAATCCGCTTCTGAAACACTTTCAAAACCTTGGACTATATTAACTTATGGCTTTACACATTATAATTTTATCCATTTATTTTTTAATATGATCGTTTTGTATTTTTTTGGACGTTCATTTTCTAATTTATTTAAAGAAGATCTATCTCTTAAAGTCTATATACTAGGAATAGTATGTGGTGCTTTTACTTTTTTATTGGTGTACAATCTTTTCCCATCGGGTCTATTAAAAACCGTTGGTCCCTTAGTTGGTGCCTCAGCAGGAGTACGTGCCGTGATCATTTTCTTGTGTACGTATTTACCAAATAAAGAAGTCCGCTTTTTCACATTCCAATTTCCTTTAAAATACATTGGTATAGCAATGGTATTGTTTGATATACCGGGCTTGTTCTCTCAAAACTCAGGAGGAACAGTAGCACATATTGGTGGTTATGTTTTAGGATATTTTTATGCGATTCAATTTCAAAAAGGAACAGATATTGGACAATTTATAGATCAAATTATAGGCTATTTTTCGGCTAAAGCTTCGCCTTTAAAAACCGTACATAAAACCAAAAAACCTTCGTTTGCAGGCAAGAAAAAAGAAGAGTTTGATCGGTTTACGCATCAAAAACAAATTGATTTGATTTTAGATAAAATTAGTAAAAGCGGCTATGAGAGTTTAACCCAAGAAGAAAAAGATTTTTTATTCCGAGCTGGTAAATAGATAAATTTGAAAAACTTAAATTTCCTTAACAAAATTGTGTTTCTGATAAATTCAGTATTTGCTATGCTGTTGTTATTATCGTTCGGGTTATCTTATGTGCCGCCAAAAACATTTTCACTGATTTCTGTATTAAGTTTAACCGTTCCCGTATTAATTGTTTTAAACCTGTGTTTCGTAGTGTATTGGCTTATCAAGTTAAAAAAACAACTCTTCCTATCGTTATTGATACTTTTATTAGGTTATGGTCATGTGTTGTCATTTTATAAATTTCCATCTCAAACCGTGACTAAAACAGAAGATACATTTACAATCATGAGTTATAATGTGCGATTGTTCAATTTGTATAATTGGATAAAGGATGATGATATCCCATCTAAAATTCAAGATTTTATTTCTGAAAAATCTCCAAATATACTGTGTTTTCAAGAATATGATTCTACTGCTAATTTAGATTTTAAAGGCTATCCCTACAGACATCAGACGGATACAGCTACAAGTAAAAAATCAGAATTGGCTATTTTTTCCACTTATAAAATTTTGAATTCAGGATTTATCGATTTTCCTAATTCCGCCAATAGTGCTATTTATGCCGATATCCTTATAAAGTCTGATACTCTGCGTATATATAATGTACACCTTCAATCGTCTGGAATTGATGCTAATGTAGATGTAGAGACATTGGATTCGGAGCAGTCAAACAGACTTTTAAATCGCATAGGGGCTACTTTTAGTGCCCAACAGTCCCAAGCTGAAATGGTAGCTAGTCATGTTGCAAAGTCGCCTTACAAGGTCCTGATGTGTGGCGATTTCAATAATACGGTGTCTTCGTATGTCTATCGAATTTTGAAAGGCGACTTGGTCGATACCTTTGAAACTTCGGGTAAAGGTTTTGGAGGTACATTTAATTTTAAATATTTTCCTGTTCGAATTGACTTTATTCTAGCCGATAAAGATTTTATCTCTGGAGCATTTCACAACTATAATGCGCCATATTCAGATCATTTTCCAATTACCGCCGAGTTGACGCTACATCAATAAACAATCGCAGAAATCTGCTAAGATGTGAATGCATAGCCCTAACCCAAATATACGTGTTTTTGGCGGCAGTAGTAAACCCACATATACTCCAATTGCGATATAGGAATGCAAAAAGTGAAAGTCAATACTACATCTATTAGGGTCAAATAGAGGCGTAGCCAATAAATGATCTAGATCAATGACAAAAGTACTTAGCATAATCGCATAGGCTTTGATCCATTGTGTTCTAAAACATATCATGACGATCATTAACGGGGCTAAAAAATGAAGCCCATAATGAATAAATCCTTGGAGCATACTCTAAAAAGTTATGGGATGATTTTTTAAATACGTCAATGCATTTGGTCCTTCGTTAAATAATAAATCTAAGATGCTTAAGTTGTTTATAAACCCATGTTTTTCTTGAAATACTTGAATATAAGTTGTGGTTTGAATTTGGGGTTCTTTTCGTGCATTGACTAAAAACCTATAGTCTGAGTGTGAAGTTGTTTTTCTAAAAACTTCGGATTTTGATATCTTCATTTCTAAGCCTAAACACCGATTGATCACCGCAATACATTCTAAATTATAATCTAAAAGCCAATTTTTTTTGGCATTAAATAGCGATGTAAATTCATCCTCATAAAACTCAAAAAATGGAGAGGTTTTATAGGCACTTTCTATAGATTTCCAATGTATAGACTGCCATTTAGAGGTGTTGTCTATTTTAATATTATCAGTGTTTTGTCTGTTTTTCTGGGAAAAATTAATAGGGATGTTTAGGCTGAGTTTTCCATTGGCTCCATATATATAGCAACGATTTCTATAGGTTTGCTTTTGATAGGAATCATGTACTTCAAATTCTACAACGTCTGATTGTGTCATTACTACATACGAAGTAATAGTTGGAAAATACGTGGGATAAAGGAGTGCCATGTAAGTACTTTAGGCTTTTGCTGCTTTTATTTTGCGCCATTTTCTGTATCCAAACCATCCCAATAACACTACTAAAAACGGAATCAAATATGAAGTGCGCTCACCATCGGGATGTACTGTTGTAAACACACGATCCCATCGGATTTTATTGAATCCTTTTCCATTGGTATTCCAACTCATCCAAATAAATACAGGCTTGCCGACAACGTGGTTAAACGGCACAAACCCCCACGCACGGGCATCAATAGAATTATGACGGTTGTCACCCATCATCCAATAGTAATTTTGTTTAAAGGTATACGATTCTGTAAGTTCTCCGTTAATAAAAATTTGATTTCCTTTTGTGGATATCGTATTGCCTTCATATTCTGTTATCAGTCGTTTATAAACTGGCAGATTTTTTAGATTAAGCGCCATAGTTTTTCCTTCTTCAGGAATATAGAGCGGACCAAAGAAATCACGGTTCCAATCATAGCTAGGATCCTGAGGAAATAATCCTATATCTGCTTGCCCGTCAGGTTTGATGTAGCGTGTTATTGTAGCTACGCTCGGGTGGTTCTTAAATAGTTTAACGGCCTCATTAGACGCTGCAGGAATGATGATTTCATTCCCACTAGCATAGATACCATCGGTAATGTCATAACGCGTTTTTAGCTGTTCTATAATACGTCGTTCAAACGTTTTCCCAGGCTTTAGGGTCACTTTATAACTAAACTGTAATCGCGCTCGGTCTGGAAGTTCGTTTTGAATTCCATTGATATATACATAGCCATTTCTAATTTCGAGAGTGTCCCCAGCAATCGCCACACAACGTTTTACCAAGTTGGTTTTTTTGTCGATAGGTTTATAGTAATTTCTATCGGGTGTAAAATCATTCATATCTAGCAGTGTATCTGCTGGCTGGTTGAATACTACGATATCATTGCGTTCAATGTTCTCCCATCCTGGAATACGTAAATAGGGGAGTTGAAATTTACTTTTCAATGAAGTCTTTTGTTCCTCAATTTTATCATTAAATACATAAGATTTTTTATTTAATATTGGAATCGTATCATGAACCATAGGAAGTCCAACAGTGGTCATCGGAATACGAGAGCCATAGTGCATTTTACTTACAATCAAAAAATCGCCGACTAATAATGACTTCTCAAGAGATGATGATGGGATCACATAAGGCTGAAGAGAATAGGTATGAACGATAGTTGCAGCTACTATTGCAAACAAAATGGAGCTTACCCACTCACCTGAACTTGATTTTGGATTTAAACTCCTGTTTTCAATATGTTTAACATCCGAGAAATAATTTAAGTAATACGCATAAAACCCTAAAGTAGCGACAGATAAAACGGTGTCAGTTGTCGTATTTTTCCCAAAACTACGTGCCGTTTCTACCCATATAATAATGAGCATGATTAGGCTTATCACGGGGAGAAATAACAACGCAACCCACCAAGTTGGTCGGTTTAGTATTTTCATGAAAATGATACCATTATATATTGGTACAAATGCTTCCCATGCCTTTCGACCTGCTTTTATGTAGAGTTTCCAAGTTCCTAATCCATGAACGAATTGGATGACTAAGAAAAAAATAAACCATTGAGATAAAGTCATAATACTGTTAAATTATTTAGTTGTCTAAATTATAGGATAGTGTAAGTTGTTTTCAAGAGTTTAACCAATGTTTAACACATCATTCATTGTAAATACTCCTGTCTTACCAATGATCCATTCTGCTGCAACAACAGCGCCTAGTCCAAATCCTTTTCTTGTATGAGCAGTGTGAGTCAATGAAATAGAGTCTACTGTAGAGTCATATTTCACAGTATGTGTGCCTGGAACATCATCGATGCGTTTTGCCGTAATTGCTAATTTACTAGAATCGTAAAGAGGCGCTAGACCCCAAGTGTCGTAGTTGCTATTTTCCAAAATCCCTTCAGCGAGTGTGATTGCTGTTCCAGATGGAGCATCTTGTTTTTGAGTGTGATGAATTTCTTCAAGATCTACGTTGTAGTCGTTCAAATTCTTCATCATTTTAGCTAAATATTTATTAAGTTCAAAAAAAATATTGACTCCCAAGCTAAAATTTGAAGCATAAATAAACGCTCCTTTTTTATGATCACACAACTCTTTTACAGTGTCCATCTTGGCTAGCCATCCCGTAGTTCCAGAAATAATAGGTACGCCATTGTTTAGGGCAATACTAATATTTTCAACTGCAGAACTTGGAGTACTAAAATCAATAGCAACATCTACTGTTTTGATATCGTAAGGAGGGCTGTCCATATCAATTTTCAGTGTGACTTCATGTCCACGACTGATCGCAATTTCTTCAATCACTTTCCCCATTTTCCCGTATCCTAATAGTGCTATTTTCATTTTAAAATTTAAAATTTAATGATAATCCAAGTTGTGCTGTTGTATCTGGTGTGTTAAAGTCTAAAAAAGGATTAACGGCCAAATTTTCATCTACATTATATTGAAGTAAATGCGCATCAACATTAGCATCAATAATATTTAAAGCATATAATCCTAAAGTAATTAATAGTGATAATTCTTTATTTCGTCTTAATGTACGTTGGGCACGAATGAGTGCTTCATTTGATAAAAGTGGTATATTTCCAGTTCCATAAAACTCATCATCCGTAAATCCAGCCAATCGTCTTTTGTAAATATTTCTGTATCGATTGTACAGTTTGTCATTGGTTACATAAAAATATATACCTGTTCCAATTGCCGCATATACGATAGGGATTTTCCAATATTTCTTATTGTAAGCTTGTCCTAGCCCGGGTAAAATAGCAGAATAAAACGCTGCCTTAGATGGCGCTAGGGGGTCTATTGCAGTGGTTTTAAATGAATTGGTAACATCAGTTCCTAAAGAATCTAGACTGATCGTTGGGTTTTGAGCAAAATTCACATACCAAAATCCACAAAATATCATGATGAATAAATTTTTATTCATCACGTTCAACTAATTTTAATATGCGGTTATAATCTTCTTTAGAATGAAAAGGGATTTGTATTTTCCCTCCTCCATTTTTCTCCATTTTAATATCAATTTTATGACCAAAATAAGCAGCAATTTTTTGTACTCCTTTTTCAACAAAATTTGGA
>JABAYZ010000137.1:0-368 GCA_018608735.1 Flavobacteriaceae bacterium
CACCAGCAGAACAAAAACGAGGATAAAGAAGTAAGGCACAGCCTCTTTAAATATCTCTATTACACCCTCTCCACCAATTTGAGAGATTATAAAGAGATTGAGACCAATGGGTGGTGTAATCATTCCAATCATTAAATTCAGAACCATAACAACACCAAAATGAACCTCATCTACGCCTAAATCCGATAACAGTGGGAATAGAACGGGTGCGATAATCAACATAATTGGAAGAATTTCCATAATCATACCAAGCACTAGTAGCAAGATATTTATCATAAAGAGAAGAACCCATACTTCATTACTAATCGACAACATAGCGTCTGTTAGGATTACTCCAAGATTTTCCTTGACTGCTAACCAAGCAAAAA
>JABAYZ010000137.1:378-6842 GCA_018608735.1 Flavobacteriaceae bacterium
GTAGCAACAGTTAGCATAATTACTGAAGTGGAAACAGCGGCATGAGAAGCAGCCTCTAAAATCTGTTTTAAGTTTAAGTTCTTGTAAAGAAAAACTCCAAGAAACAAAACATAGAATGCTGCTACGGCCGCAGATTCTGTAGGGGTTGCTACACCAAATATTATTGCTCCAACAATAATTCCAGGAGCGATAAGAGCAGGAATTCCTTCTTTAAATGATATAGCTTTTTCGTTATTAGTAGTTCTTTTTTCAACTGGATAATTACGGCTTTTACATATCCACCAAGTAACAGCGAACATGCCGATAAACATTAATATTCCTGGAACCACACCTCCAAGAAACAGCTGCCCTACTGAAACGTTTACAATAGCGCCTAAAAGCACAAAGGATATAGAAGGAGGGACTATCGGCCCCACAGTAGCCGCAGATGCAATTACAGCGCTAGAAAACGCAGGCTTGAAACCACGTTTCTTCATCTCTGGAAGTAACACTGTCCCAGTAGCAGCCGCATCGGCAAGTGCCGATCCAGAACATCCAGACATAATAAAATTTGCTGTAACGCCAACATTGGCTAATCCGCCATTGAGGTGGCCTACAAGTGAAGAAGCAAAGGCAACAATTCTTCGTGTTACACCAGTCACATTCATTAGTTCGCCTGCAAAGATAAATAACGGAATTGCCAGTAGAACAAAGGAATTAACACCAGAAGTCATTTGCTGTGCAAAAAGAACCATTGGCGTAAAGTTTTCTGTGAATTGAGCCAGCGTAAGATATCCGAACGCCGCTATTCCAATCGCCCATGCTATTTCCATACCAAGCAAAGAAAACATAAATAATAACGCTATCATGGAGACAAGAAGCATATTAGGCGTCCTCAATACGTGATGTTTTATAAACAAGTATAGTGTTAACCATTAACCTTGATTGATAAAACAACATTAGCGAACTGCCAACTGTAACCGGAGAGTATAGCCATAGAAAACTCCAGCCAGTGGACAACATAGAGCCACCCGATTGTAACTTTAAGATTGGAATATTGAACCAAACAAGGGTCAAAAGCATAACTAAAACAAGACAATGCATAAAGGTTTCGACATAAACTCTCGGCTTGGCAGGTATTTTATCTATAAAGTGGGTAACACGTATATTCTTGCCTTGTTTTGTTGCTACTGCAATTCCAAGGTAGGTCATCCATAAGAAGAAGGCCCTGGGAGCCTCATCAGCCCACAAGGGGGGCTCATTAAAAACATATCGCAACGTAACCGAGATCATAACTGCACACGCAATAATAATGAGCAGGAGACCTGAAGAATAATATAAAGCTCTTTCTAAGAGATTATCTAACTTTTTTAAAGTGACAATTTTTCTATACTCCAAAAATGAGATTAACACTTCATCAAGAAATACACCTAATCATCATTTCTTATAAAGAACTTCAAATCAATCTTTTTTATAAAAAACATCAGTCACCAAAGAATTACTTCAGCATTCTCAACAAAAAAACATTTAATTAAAATATGATCAATTTTTTGACAAAATGATAAATTAAAGCTCATAGTATAGAATGTCCAAGCGAAACGATTCTTTATCAAATTTTTGTGTTCAAATGAATTTTGAACGTTTACCTCAAAATGTCATTGAACGCGCAAAGCTAATTATTATTGATTGCGTGGGAGCAATTTTAGGCGGAATCGCAGAAAAAGATATCAAAGAGCTAGTTAAATTGCGGTCAAAGACAACACCTATTGCCGACTATGTGCAAATTATTAGCACTAACCAATGGGCAGAGAGGTCACAGGCTGCTCTGTTATATGGTACGGCCGGAACTGTTCTTGAAATGGATGAAGGCCATCAATTTGCAAAGGGGCATCCAGGAATTCATGTCTTGCCTGCCATTCTTTCTGCAATACAGTCTAACTGGCAAGGCAGGAAATTATCAGGGCAAGAGTTTCTTACGGCTTTTATTGTCGGTTACGATATTGCGGCGAGGATTGGAGCAGGTTCAAAATTAAGGCATACGATGCATCCACATGGCACCTGGGGCGTCATTGGCGCCTCAGTTGCCATTGGAAAACTTTCAGGCCTAAATTTTATTCAGACTAAAGAATTATTAAACATTTCATCAAGCCTAACTACGGCTACAAGTCGAAAGACCATGCTAGAAGGAGGAACTGTCAGGAATGTTTATGCTGGGATGTCTAATCAGATGGCCTTTTTAGCATTGGATTTAATCCATTCAAATTTTACTGGCGAAAATGATGGAATTAAATCTATTTTTGGAAGTGTGATTTCTGATGGCCTAGACGATGAAATAATATTAGACCATCTTGGAGAAAATTTTGAAGTCATGCGTAATTATTTTAAAATACACGCCTGCTGTCGATATAATCATGCTGCTCTTGACGCCCTATGCATAATGATGGACCGACATTATGAATTAGAAACCCTTGGTAACATTAAATCGATAAATGTTGAAAGCTATGATTTAGCAGCTGAGTTAGATGACCCAAATCCTAAAAATATGTTAGCTGCAAAGTTTTCTATTCCTTTTGCTGTCGCCACGACACTTGTAAACAAGACCACAACCGTTGAGAGTTTTTTGGGACATGCGCTCTCTAACCCTGAGGTACTAGAGCTAGCTAAAAAAGTTACAGTTATAGAAAATCCATCGATGACCAAATCTTTACCAGAATACAGGCCTGCTAAAGTTAAAATCACTCTAAAAACTGGTAAGGTTTTTTGTCATGAAGTATTGACGAATAGAGGTGATTGGAGGGACCCATACTCCTCTGAGGAATTAAAAGAAAAATTTTTCTCATTGGCTGAACTTAGTTTAGATAATCAGCAAGCAGCTTCGTTATTTAAAAGTTTAGCTTCGTTAGAAGACTGTGATGATATTAAGGAAATATTCGAAATTAATTACGGTTAAAGTTAACTCTCTTCAACTCTTTTTTAAAGAAATTTTATGAACGAAAAACAAACACAAGAACAGCTAATAAAACGCGATTTAACCGCAGCTTATAGACTTATTGCAGATCAAAAACTTACAGATACTATATTTACTCATATCACTGCACGTTCTGCCCAGAGAGATGATCAAATTTATATAAATAGATTTGGATTATTTTTTGACGAAGTAACCCCAGCATCTCTTGTTTTATGTTCAATTTCAGGAGAGGTGACTGAACCAGGGTCTAGACTAGAAGGCCTTGATAATATCACAAACCCAAATGGATTTGAGTTTCATGCAGTTGTGCATAAAGCACGCTCAGATGCTAATTGCGTTATTCATTTACATAGCCATGCTAGCACAGTCGTCTCGGTGCATCCTAAAGGATTGATTGGTTTGACCCAAAATGCAATGAGATTCAATGGACAAGTAGCATGGTATGATTATGACGGTGTTAATCCCAACACAAGTCAACTTTCTGATATGGTTCAATTAATGGGCGAAAAACCTATTTTAGCGATGAGACACCACGGCATGTTAGCGGTAGGACGGAGTGTTGCAGAGGCATTTCATAGAGCCTTCTATTTCAATAAAGCTTGCCAAGAACAAATTGATATTCTTAGTTCTGTGGACGAGCCTTTATTGCCAATGGGGCCTTCGGTAGATAAATCTCTTTCCTATTTCATCAATCCAGAACGTGTATTAGGTGAACGAGAATGGCCAGGCTGGCTGAGATATTTAGATAGGAAATTTCCAAACTGGGCTGAAAACTAAATATTGGGATACCCAACATTAACTAACATCGCGTAACGATAGTTCCACTGTTACTTTTCCCATACCACCAAAATCTATTCCTGTGTCAAAACAGTCAAGATAAGGTACGGTCACTGGAAGGGGATCGAGACCGGCCTCAAACCTCTCTTTGGCTATCATAAGGGCTGGTTGAATACGAGCCAACATACCAAGACACAAATTTGCTGTTGATTTACTAGGTAAAAGTCTACCCTCTAAATCAAATACAAAAATCTCATCCTTCTTTATAAAATTAGCACAATGTCGAGCATGAGCAACTTTTGCAACTATTTCAATACTCTTTTTACCTACATTAAAGTCGAGTGCCATATTTTTTACTTTCTAAGAATTATCTAAAACAGCGTTAGTCACAGTTTCATGGGTTTTAGAATCTCGTAGATAAACTCTCACTCTTGCCTTATTCTGAGCTAGGACATCTTGGGTTTTTACACACTCATAATTTGTCCATACTCTTGTTACAGGGTTTAATCCCTCTGATGCGCGGTCAAATGTCATATAAAAAACAGCCAAAACAGGGGATAATAAATTCATACAACAGACAATATCTGATAGCTCTGTTTTTAACCTGTGGCGCATATCAAATACCGCTTTTTGGCCTATCTTAACGCCACAATGACATCCGTTATCGCTTATTACCTCCGCAACAACTTCATAGTCATCAAGCCAATTAGTGCCTAATCTACGCCGTCCTGATAATAAATTTTTTACCTCAGGAGATAGACTATTAAAATCATGCTCGTTTAGATCTAAAGCCCGACTTAATGGTTCCCTGAGTTCTTCTAAAGGGTCATTTTTTAGATGGTCTGTCTTATAGTGATGAGTAGTCTCAGAAAAACTGTTAGCCATCTAAATACAAATCCTTCTTCTAATTTATTTTGGTTTATACATTCCAATCGTTGTCCAAGGAAACCTCCAATAAGGATGATTTTCAGGGTCGATATGTTCTGCCTCTTTAAATGAACTAATCTCAACGTTAACAAAGCCAATATCAGCCAATATTTTGGGTAAATCCATGGCAAAAAGCGAACTCATAAATGGCTCATTATTCCGCCAACTATGACCCTCAAATATAAACCTATCAAAGGCGTCTCGCATTAACCAAAAATCAAGGTGAAGGGCCCTCCCTCCTGGTTTCAAAATTCTAAAAGTTTCAGACAGTAATTCAATTATCCCACTTTCCGGCATTTCATGGAGCAGCATAGTTGATGTAGCAAGGTCAATAGTCTCATCTTTACAACTAGTTATACGAGCATCAGCCTGACTAAAAGTAACATTGTTAAGCTTGTTTTTTTTAGCCTCTTCTCTAGCCAACTTAATACATGGCTCCGAAAGATCTAAAGCTATAATAGAACTTTTTGTTGCATATTCAGCAATTGGCCGTGTGGATTTACCAAAACCGCACCCTAGGTCAATTATAGTAGCTACCGAATTTTGATGTTTTAAATCCTTTAAAAGCGTTTCTGCAAAGCGATAATGTAAATCTTTATGATTATTACCAAGCATTGGAGTGGTAGTCCTAGCACCCCGTTCATAAATCAAACCAGCAAACGGATTAGACCAAATGCCACCAGGCTGTTGATGAATGTCGACAGCCTGATAATATTCAGGAAGACAAAATTTCTTACCTTTTTCCGTTTTCTCTTCGGAATTTTTCTCCCCGAATACATCATGACGTTCTTTATAAAAGCCGTGCAAGCCATACCCACCACTATACTTCATCTTTTGAAGGTGACGTTCACACCATGCAAAAATTTTATAATCAGGAGTGTTGGAAACTAGAGAATCAACGTCGTCTAAATGCATCTTAGAACGAATATTCGGTTTGAGAACTAAAAACTTTTCTCTCACCTTAGGATATAGAAATCTTGTCCATTTTAATTTAAACGAAAGAATAAAATCTTGTGCATTAATAAAGTCACGTTCCAGCACTAAAAAATTCCTCCTTACTTGAAGTTTCTAAGAGTTTCCTCATCTGCACTTCTAGACGCGGCTAAACCAGACAAGGTTTCCATCAAGGTAGCAGAATACTTTTCAAGTTCGTCACTGCATTCAGAACGTTCTAGCTCTGAAGCTACAGATTCGATATCATTTTTTGATACAATTTTGTTGGAAATTAATAAGGTTTCTAATCTTTTAATTCGGCACTTGGATACCCATAATTCATTAGCCAAAGCCATGCTTAGTGCAAGCAATCTATCTTGGATAGGGTCATCGAAAAATGTCTGCTCATCTTGAGCAATCTGATGTTCTGGTGATTTTTTTACTTTTTTTGAAGGCATGATTTGCCCCAATCTATTTCTTTATCCAAGCTTTGTAGACAACGACTTAATTTTATGATGGGGTGTTATATTAATCCTGTCAATTATTACAGCTATATCAGGTAGAAATTATACTTAGTAAATAAATAGGAGGATACTAAATTGAAAGTAGAAAAGGGTTATATCGGCGTTGATTCAGGGCAAATTCACTTTCGCCATGCGGGTGAGCGTAGCTCTCCCAGTATTTGCCTTTTCCATGCTTCACCAGGCTCTTCTCGCCAATTAACTGAATTAATTAGCACTCTTTCAAAAAAATTCTTTGTTTATGCACCAGACACACCTGGAAACGGTCTTTCAGACCCCCTTCCAATGGAACAGCCAGAAATATTTGATTATGCAAAATCACATTTACAGGCATTAAATAATATGGGCATTAAAAATAC
>JABAYZ010000294.1 GCA_018608735.1 Flavobacteriaceae bacterium
TTAATTTTTGAATAGGCGCTTTTCGATCTTCGGGGAGTTGATCAATGTATGCTGTTGGAGTTGTTGCAGTAGATTTCATAATTCAGAACGTTTGGGGCTCTAAATTTAATGAAAATAGTTGACAATTTTATCTACGATGGTTTGCGCTAGTTTTTGGTGGCTTTCTACCGTCCATCCTGCGACATGTGGAGATAGGATGACATTGTGTGCGGAAAGCAAATACTTCAATGCGGGAGGCGTCTGGTTTGAAAACAGGGTTTCGAAAGAGGATTTTTCATATTCTAAAACATCCAATCCAGCTCCTAAAATTGTTTTCGATTCAAGCGCTTCTACTAAATCTTCAGTGACTACACAACTGCCTCTAGCTGTATTTATGAGCCAAAATGGCTGTTTAAATTTATGGATAAACGTCGCATCTACCATTTGAAACGTCTGTGCGGTATGCGGCACATGAAGGCTTATAAGCTCTGCTTTTTCTTGAAGGATTTCAAGCGAAACTTGTTGTGCATTTTCATCGCCAACGTGCGGCTTAATATCATAACAAAGCACCTCAACATCAAAGCCTCGTAATTTTTTTGCAAATGCTTTTCCCATATGTCCATAGCCAATAATGCCAACGGTTTTGCCGTCGAGTTCAAGCCCACGATTGGCTTCGCGTTGCCATTTGCCATCACGAACCTCACGATCTGCGGTATGCAGTTTATTGAACAACGCTAGCAACATCCCTAGCGCATGCTCGCCAACCGCATTTTGATTGCCTTCCGGAGCCGCTATCAAAAGGATGTCATTTGCAGCCGCAAACGCAGTGTCAATGTTTTCTAGTCCTGCTCCCACTCGACCTATAAACTTAAGCTTGGTGGCTTTCTTTAAAAAAGCGGCATCAATACGAAATCGACTTCTGATAATTATACCGTCATAGTTATGGATTTTAGCTTCTACCGCTTCTTTTGAACTCGTATAATCTTCATGATTCGTGTGTCCTAAGGCGGCTAATTGCTCGATTAATAAGGGGTGATTGCTGTCAAGATGTAAGATGTTCATCTTAAATATTTAGGATGAGTTTAGCAATTGAAAAGTAAATCAATATTCCAAAAATATCATTGCTCGTGGTAATAAAAGGGCCTGTTGCAATGGCTGGATCAATGCCTTTTTTATGAAGGAATAATGGAATGAAAGTTCCTATGATTCCAGCTACAATAATGACCACAACTAGGGATGATGAAATTGCTAAAGCGGTCCGAATATCTTGTTTCCAAATCCATACAAAGACAAATAAAAACAAGGCTAAAATAATGCCATTTAAGGCCGCTAAAAACATTTCTTTTATCAGTCGGGTATTGACACTGCCTCTCACCTCGTCATTTGCCAAACCTTGTACAATAATTGCTGAGGATTGAACGCCTACATTACCAGCCATCGCCGCAATTAGTGGCGTGAATAATAAAATTAACGGAAAGTCTTCGATGATGGTTTCAAAACCACCCATAATCACTGCAGCACCAACTCCACCAAGCAGGCCTAAAAACAGCCATGGTAACCGAGCTCGCGTTAAATCGAGTATACTATCTTCGGCATCAACATCTTGCGTAATACCCGCTGCTAATTGGTAATCTTTTTCGGCTTCTTCAATAATAACATCAACAATGTCATCAATGGTTATACGCCCTAAAAGCTCCTTATCATCATTAATGACGGGAATGGCTTCTAAATCGTATTTTGCCATCAACTTAGCCACTTCTTCCGCATCCTCATCTACATGAACAGAGTCTACTTTTGGAATATAGATGTCTTTAATTTTATCGTCATTATTAGCAATTAAAAGGTCTTTTAAGGATAAACGTCCGATTAATTTTTCATTTCTGGTCACCACATAAATGGAGTGTACACGCTTAACGTCTTTGGCTTGTGCTCGAATTTTTCTTAAACAGCCCGCAACGGTCCAAGTTTCATAAACTTTAACCAATTCTTTTGCCATCAATCCACCAGCAGTATCTTCGTCGTAAGTCAGCAATTCTTGAATATCCGCCACCAGTTCTTTATCGTCCATTTGGGCGATTACTTTTTGCTTACGCTCTGGGGATAGATCTGCTAATACATCGGCGGCATCATCAGAATCAAGCTCCTGAACTTCTTCCGCAATTTCTTTTACAGAAAGATTTTTCAGTACTTTTTCGCGAACATCATCTTCCAATTCTGCTAGAATATCAGCAGTGGTTTCGCTATCTAAAAGTTTAATAATATAGGTAGCTTGATCTAAATTTAGATCATCCAGAATTTCAGCAATATCCGCATAATGCACGTCTTGGAGGTGTTCCAAAATAGCCTTATCGTCCTTTAAATCTATGAACCCATTAAGGGCCTCAATTAAGGCGTCGGTGATCTCAAAAGGGATATGTTCCTTAGTGTTTTCCAAAATTAACTTGGGTATTGATCGGTTTCTATTGCTAATGTCAATTCTATAAACGCCGCAACACTAAGTTGCTCTGGGCGCTTGTCAAAGATAGTATTTGCTTTTAGATTATCCGATAAATTATAGATTTTTAAACTATTCCTTAAGGTTTTTCGGCGTTGTTGAAATGCAGATTTGACCACTTTAAAAAATAAGTTCTCATCACAGGCTAAAGAATAATTCGCTTTTCTTGTGAGGCGTAAAACACCAGATTCCACTTTTGGAGGAGGAATAAATACCGAAGGTGGTACCGTAAACAAATACTCAGCCTCGTAAAACGCTTGCACTAGCACAGATAAAATACCATAGACTTTACTGCCTTCTTTTTCACAAATACGCTGTGCCACTTCTTTTTGAAACATCCCCGAAAATTCAGGAATTTGAGCTCTATTTTCTAAGGTTCTAAATACAATCTGGGTTGATATGTTGTAAGGAAAATTTCCAATGATTGCAAAAGGACGCGTTCCAAAAGTGTTGCTAAAATCATATTTCAGGACATTTTCTTGAATAATACGAGGCGCGAGGTTTAAAAAATTTGCTTGTAAGTATTCTACAGATTCTGGATCAATTTCAATGGCATGTGTTATGATCGGTTTTTCTAAAATGTACTTGGTCAAAACGCCCATCCCAGGCCCAATTTCCAAAACATCTGCATACCCTTCAAGCGTAAGCGTGTCTGCGATCTGCTTCGCAATCATTTCATCATTAAGAAAATGCTGTCCTAAGTATTTTTTTGGTTTTACAATCATCTAGTGTGAGGTTACAGTATATTCATCAATCCATTCTAATTCCGTTCTAAAGGCCAACATTTTGTTGGAAAATTTCTTTGTTTCTTCCGCTTGAAAATCTGCTGCATACTGTTGATAATAGGATTCCAAAGCTTCTTTTGAGTGGGCTAAATATTGAATTGAATACGTCAATCCTCCCATAGACTCTTCTACCAAAACCTTGGTAAAGGTGGCTTTTATAAAAAACCCTGTGGCAAGAATTTTTGGAATATGATGTTTAATCCACACCAACCATTCGTCATGAATACTGTCATCAATATTGGTGGTTACGCTATAAATTATCATTGGTTAATTGTATTAGTATTAATTGATGGTGTCCCCTCTTAGTATTCGATACTGTTTTCGAGCGTCAACAAAATGAATACTATCTTCGTGGTTAAAGATAATCGTTTCATAGTTAAGCTTTGCTTTCTCTATTCGGTTTAATTGGATTCTGTATAATTCAGCGAGGTAAAAATAGGCGTCATCTACCAAAATATCGTCTTTGTAATCTGTTATGATTCGTAAATAATTGGCTTCTGCATTAGAAAACTTTTGTTGCGACTCATATAATTGAGCTTGCACAAATAACGTTTGATCAATAATAGGGTCTGTTTTATGGTTTTCAAGAATGGTTTCTAAAACGTCAATGGCTTCAGTTGGTTTATTTTGAATACGCAACAACTCAGCTTTGGCATATAACCTCAAAGCCGTATGAAGAGAATCTCCTGTTTTATGGTCAGAAATCAATAATTGTAATTCCAAAGCATCATTAGCCGTAAGTTGGGAAGTGGATGACTTGAGTACTTTTAACTGTGTTTCGGCCCAATCAAAATCACCTTTATAATAGCTTGTTTTAGCCGCTTTGAAACGCGCCTCTTGAGCTAAAGTACTGTTTTTAACGCGCATCTGAACTTGAGTATAATAGATTAGTGCCTGATTAAACTTATTTTGTGTTACTAAAATGTCAGCTAGTTTTAGTTTTAATGTTGAAGAAGCTAAATCCGTCAAATTTGCTTTTAAGGCCCTTTTTAAAAATGTGATCGCAGCCTGTGAATTGTACTCATAAAAAGCTAAAAACTCAGCGTAGGACAGCTGTAATTCGATAGTTTGAACACCCAGTTTATACGTCTCCAATAAGTTTTCATAAGTATTTTTAATTGCTTTATACGCCCCGCTTTCAGACTGTTCCAATTGAAGCTCCAAGCGTTGAGTATTGGCTTGAATAAGCAACCGTGTGTCTGTAACATTGTCAATTATAAACTCAAAAACAGCCAGAGCGGTATCATACGATTTTTCTTCCTTTGTCAACAAGGCCAAGTTGATTAAACCCTGTAAGGATTCTGGCATACGTCTAAAAATTGCCTTCTCTTGTATAAAGGCTTTTTTGTAGTCTTTTTGTTGGACATAAAGCCAACTCAACCATTGGTTCCATAGGGTATCGGGTGTAGATTGTAGTTTTTTTAACAATACATTTTTAAACAACTGATTATAAGGAGCACTCGCATCTTCCGAGATAAACTCTGAAAGTAAATGCTTCACTTGATTTATATAAAGCGGGGTGGACTCCACATAATCAAGGTACCGTTCCATCATTTTTTGGATGTTCTGTTGTACGCCATATAAGCTGGCTAATTGATAATAAAATGCTGGATTGGGCGCGAGTTCTAAACCTAGTTCGTAGGCTTCAATGGCTTCTTCGATACGTGAATGTTCCTCAAAACGTTGTGCTACTACATAGACATAATTGGGCTGTGTTTTAATCTGTTGTATAGCCTTTTCATAATTCAGCTCAGCCTCAGTCAATTGATTTTGAAGTTGGTAGTTATAGCCCAACTCAACCAAATATTGTGGATTATTAGAGTACTTAAGTTGTGTTTGAATTTCTTTTTGAGCCGAATCAAATTGACTAAGTTGTTGATGACATTCAATCACTTTGAGGCTGTAATAGGAATTGGAGCGTTGGCCGTTGAGTAGTTTTTGATAAAGTGTTAATGCTTTTTTAAATTCTCCATTTTTAAAGTAAGTATTGGCCGAGCCCGGATCGACCTGAGCTGAGGCCACTAAGCAAAAAATACTAAAAAAAAGATAAACGATCGACTTCATCAAGGAGTTTTTGTAAATATAATAAATGTACACACACCGATCGAGTACGAATTAATCAATCATCGAAAAGCCTGTATAGGGTACTAACACTTCTGGAATTTGAATCCCAGCATCGGTTTGATAGTTTTCCAAAATCCCCGCTAATACACGTGGTAATGCCAATGAACTCCCGTTCAAGGTGTGTGCCAATTCGGATTTTCCTTCGTTATTTTTAAAACGTAATTTTAAGCGGTTAGCTTGAAACGTTTCAAAATTAGAGATTGAAGATATTTCTAACCAGCGGTCTTGTGCTGTTGAAAAAACTTCAAAATCATAGGTCAACGCAGCAGTAAATCCTAAATCTCCAGCACAGAGTTTCAGAATTCTGTAAGGTAATTTTAAGTCTTCTAATATTGCTTTCACGTGTTCCACCATACCATCAAGAGCTTCATACGATTTAGAGGGGTGCTCCACTCGCAGAATTTCTACTTTATCAAACTGATGTAATCGATTTAAACCGCGGACATGGGCGCCATAACTTCCTGCTTCTCGTCGAAAACAAGGCGTATAGGCCGTAAGTCGTTTTGGAAGGTCATTTTCTTGCAATAAAACATCTCTAAAGATATTAGTAGCTGGCACTTCGGCTGTTGGAATCAAGTATAAATCATCTGCAGTAACATGATACATTTGCCCTTCTTTATCAGGCAATTGTCCGGTGCCGTAGCCCGAGGCTTCGTTGACCAAATGCGGCACTTGAATTTCGTCATAGCCTGCAGCAGTATTTTTATCTAAAAAATAATTAATTAACGCGCGTTGTAAACGCGCCCCTTTGCCTTTATATACTGGAAATCCAGCACCCGTAATTTTATTCCCCAATTCAAAATCAATGATGTCATACTTTTTGGCGAGTTCCCAATGTGGCATGGCATTTTTAGAAAGTGTTGGAACAGTTCCTGCACGGAAAATCTCTTCATTATCATCTTCTGATGTTCCAACAGGAACAATCGCATTTGGAAGATTAGGAATTTTATATAATAAGGTCTGCAGTGCTTCTGCTGTAGTATTAAGTTCTTCAGAAAGCAATGCTTTAGCGTCTTTTAACTCCGCTGTTTTCTGTTTAAATTCATTAGCTTTTTGAGCCTGTCCAGATTTAAATAACTCACCTATTTCTTTAGAAATCCCGTTTAGTTCTGAAGAAATTGTATCCACCTGCGTTTGAAGCCCTCTACGAGATTCATCGTGTTTTATCACGGCATCAATCAGTGTTTTGGCATCGCTTGTGCGTTTGCTTAAACGCTCTATGACTTCTGCTTGGTGATTTCTTATGTAAGATACTTGTAACATGGTGATTATTTTAAGTGGTAAATTTAAACATTTAGAATAAAACAAGAATTGGTTTTAGGTCTAAATTGAATTAGTTTTTTGTAAGCTGGGCAATTTTGACGATAGCTGACTGTTGATCTTGTTCTAACTGTAC
>JABAYZ010000022.1 GCA_018608735.1 Flavobacteriaceae bacterium
TCAAAGATACATTAATTAAAAACCCAGAACGTCACTGCGTATAGCGCGGCGTTAGCTACAAGCCGAAATAAATGCTCAATAGAATATTTAGGAAAGGGAAAAAGAAATTATCGAAAAGTGAGGAATGGAAAAAATTCGAGCTTTTCGAATTATTCGATGATTTAGATTCAGCAGTAAAACTTGTATCTGAATATAATGGTGGATACCCCCCCGCTGCGCAAAGTCTCTGACTTAGCGCAACAAAAAAAAGTATAAAATGAATTTTAAACATAAAAATAATGCGAATTATATAAGCTCAAAATCGCGAAATCGAAGATTCGACGAAGTGAATCCTTTCGCGTTCCAAATAAATACCCCACACGAAAGCTTGCCTGCTGCAAGCAGGGAATCGTGCGGTAGTGCGGCCATTAATCATATTCAAATACTTTACAAAATATTTATACCCAAAATCACAAATGAAAAAATTACATTTAATACTAGGAATATTAATTGGATTAACAATTTTATCTTGTACATCCGAAAACGAAGAACAAATTGGAAGTGTAGTAGGAACTTATACCTTAGAATCAATTAAATCTGATATCGCTTTAGATCTTGATTTAAATGGAGATTTTATTAGTACAGAGCTAATAAATGAGATTTCTTGCACATCGTCAATGACTCTAAATTCAAATGGAATCATCGATTGGGATTATTTAAACATCTTTCAAAATTTTAATCCTCAGACTATTACATATTCTGAGATTGAATGCCAAAAAGTTAATGGAGGAACTGGACAATATGAGATTAGTTATGAAGGGATATCCATTGTTTTTGACTCTAACATAAATGTTATTAGTGCTAATTTAAACTCAAATCTTATAAAAGTAAAAAGAGAGGCGAATCTCGTTGTGAAAATTGGCGGACAAATCCAATTATCAACTGTACAATTAATATTTACATATAAAGAACAATAACAGTATAATAGGTTACAGCTTGATGTAAGTCATCGAATACGTATCCCCGCTGCGCAAAGTCTCTGACTTAGCGCAACTAAAAAAAGTAACAAGACCCTTAATTATTTTCTAAATGCTCTTCAATATCGGCAATATGATATTGCAATGCCTGAGCAGAGATCTGTATTTCCTTGATCAATAATGCCAAAGAAATGATCAATAAAATCAAAGCGAATCCAAAAACCCAAACGGCCATATTTTGTTGATGAACATAAATTAAAAACATGGTCAACACACAGAAAAGTAAACTTGAAATTCCAAAAATTTGCATCCATCGGGTTAAGTTTAGACGTAGTTTTAAATTCTTAATCTGTCTTATTAAAGATTTTTCTTTGCGTTCTAAATAAATATCATGCAAATTTCTAATGACTGCAGCATAGGCTAAAAAACGGTTGGTATAGGCCAACATGATTAGAGAAATTGCAGAAAATAAAACTGCCGGTGTGGTCAATGTTAATTCTTCCATATAGAGGTCAAAATTAAGTAATAATTACCATCCAAAAAAAGAAATAGTTTATGAATATCTCCCCTCAATATTCTGTGAGCCTTGGAGCCACAGAAATACGTTTATTTTACGCTGCAAACCGTCTGTGAGAAAACTAGTTTTCCTATATAAAATTTCAGATTTATCATCAGCTTGATAAGCCTATGGTATTGAAGTGAAAAAATCGTAAATTTGTATTCAAATCAGAATGTTATGACGTTTAGAATAGAAAAAGATACGATGGGAGATGTTCAGGTTCCCGCAGATAAATTATGGGGTGCCCAAACCGAACGCTCTCGAAATAATTTCAAAATTGGTAGCCCTGCCTCTATGCCTATTGATATCGTTTATGGATTTGCGTATCTTAAAAAAGCAGCAGCTTATACCAATTGCGAACTCGGAATTCTATCTTCAGAAAAACGCGATTTGATCGCTCAAGTTTGTGATGAAATTCTTACAGGCAAACACGACGATCAATTTCCATTGGTCATTTGGCAAACCGGATCTGGGACTCAAAGCAATATGAACGTGAACGAAGTCATTGCCAACCGTGCCCACCAACTGGCAGGAAAGCTCATTGGAGAAGGCGAAAAAACCATTCAACCCAACGATGATGTCAACAAATCACAATCTTCAAACGATACGTTTCCCACAGGAATGCATATTGCGGCTTATAAAAAAGTCGTGGAAACAACCCTCCCAGGAATCCAAAAATTAAGAGATACACTTCAGGACAAATCTGAAAAATTCAAATCGGTTGTAAAAATTGGACGTACCCATCTTATGGATGCAACGCCTCTGACCTTAGGACAAGAATTTTCGGGTTATGTCTCACAACTCGACCACGGATTAAAAGCACTCAAAAACACATTGGATCACCTCAGCGAAATCGCTTTGGGAGGCACCGCTGTAGGAACGGGACTAAACACCCCCGAAGGTTATTCAGAGATGGTCGCCGATTATATTGCAAAATTTACAGGCTTACCTTTCATCACTGCTCCCAATAAATTTGAAGCTTTGGCGGCACACGATGCCATCGTTGAAAGCCATGGGGCATTGAAACAACTCGCGGTTTCCTTAAACAAAATCGCTAATGACATTCGTATGATGGCTTCAGGGCCGCGCTCTGGAATCGGAGAAATCACCATTCCTGCCAATGAGCCTGGAAGCTCCATCATGCCGGGGAAAGTGAACCCAACACAATGTGAAGCCCTTACGATGGTTTGTGCGCAAGTGATGGGGAATGATGTTGCAATTTCTGTAGGAGGGACTCAGGGCCATTATGAATTAAATGTATTCAAGCCCTTGATGGCCGCAAATTTTTTGCAATCCGCAGAACTCCTGGGCGATGCAGCACTTAGTTTTGAAGCGCATTGTGCTTCAGGCATTGAACCCAACCACGATGTGATTGAGAAACTATTAAACAATTCCTTGATGTTAATCACCGCTTTAAATACCAAAATTGGCTATTATAAAGCGGCTGAAATCGCAAATACCGCTCACAAAAATGGAACGACCCTCAAAGAGGAAGCTATCAATTTGGGCTATGTCACTGCAGAAAATTATGATGCATGGGTGAAACCAGAAAACATGGTTGGAAGCCTCAAATAAATCTATGAGCATCCTTTTTACGCATATCAAAGAATTACTTCAAACCCGACCAAAATCGGAACTAAAAGTAGTGGGAAATGCGATGAAGGATTTGCCACATATCAAAAATGCTTTTTTAAGGATTCAAGGGGATACCATTGTTGATTTTGGTCCGATGCATGATTTAGTCGTTCAGGAAACCGATGAAGTTATCGATGTGACTGGAAAAATAATCCTTCCATCTTGGTGTGATAGCCATTCGCATGTGGTTTATGCCGGCGACCGCTCGCAAGAATTTGTAGACCGATTGAATGGTTTGACTTACGAAGAGATTGCCGCAAAAGGCGGTGGTATTTTAAACTCTGTTCAAGTCTTGCAAGACACTAGCAAAGAAACCCTTTTTGAACAGTCCGTGGAGCGTGTCAATACGCTCATTCAACTTGGAACGGGGGCCTTGGAAATAAAATCGGGATACGGTCTCAGTACCGAAGCGGAACTTAAAATGCTACGTGTAATCAAAGCCATTAAGGAGATTTCACCCTTAAAAATAAAAGCAACTTTTTTGGGAGCACATGCCATTCCAAAAAAATACAAGAGAGATAAACAAGCGTATCTTGATCTCATTATCAATACCATGCTTCCAGAAATACACGCTCAAAAATTAGCTGATTTTGTAGATGTATTTTGCGAAAAAGGCTATTTCTCGTTAGAAGATACAGAACAAGTTTTGGAAGCTGCAACGCTTTATGGATTAGTTCCAAAACTACACGTTAATCAATTCAATGCTTTTGGAGGTATTGCTTTAGGCGTAAAGCACAAAGCCTTATCAGTAGATCATTTAGAAGTTCTTAACGAAGACGATATACAGGTTTTGAAAGGTGCTGACACGATAGCTGTTGCTTTACCTGGTTGCTCATTTTTCTTGGGCATTCCTTATACGCCTGCTCGTAGACTGATAGATACAGGCTTAGCTTTGGCACTCGCTTCCGACTACAATCCTGGGTCTGCACCAAGTGGAAATATGAATTTAACTGTGAGTTTAGCATGTATCAAAATGAATATGAGCCCCGAAGAAGCTATCAATGCAGCCACGCTAAATGGTGCTTATGCGATGGACATCTCAGAACACTACGGTAGTATAGCAACAGGGAAAAAAGCAAACCTTATCATTACAAAAAACCTAACGTCTTACCGTCAAATTCCTTATCATTTTGGAAACAACCCCATACATAAGGTGATGCTCAACGGCGTGTTTGTCGCGTAATCGTTTACTTCAAACTAAATGTAGACATTGCAATCAAAACATTTTGATCAAATACATTAACCGTATAAAGTCCTTTTTCAAAATCACTTTCTTCGGCAGAGACAAAATCACAAATATCTAAACGTTCATTTTCGTAAGTGAAAGCACTCACATAACTATACTTTAAAACGGCTTCCCCAAACTGAACTGGAGTATTAGCCCCTATGACATTTAAACTTGGATCGATCACTTGAACAAAATAACGCTTCTCCCCTGCATCCGTTAAAACATTTGTAGGCAATGTATAGCATATTCTTAAATTATCAACTCTTGAGGCGCGTGCCGTTGGCACTAACTTTCCAGAGTTTCGTTGTATGACTCCAAAAGCCTTAAGACTTTCTACTTTTAGTGTTTTGGCAGCATCCACCGACGCCGTTAAACGAAGGTTTTGATCGGTCAAAGTGGCATTTGAAACCAGCTGAGATGACAATTGTACCTGCGTACTATCTAAGGCCGTTTCTAATTGTAAATTTTGAAGTTTTAAGGCTGCATTTTCATTTAACAACATTTCCATTTCAGATTCTAATTCAGTATATTTTTTCTTGTATTTAAACAATGTTGAAACACTTAATTTTGATTTCTTTAGTGCTTCTTTAAGCGCATCTAATCGTTCTTGGGCTTCATAAAGTTTTTCGTTGGCAACTTCATTATCTGCGTTTGCCTCTGCATACAAAGAGGACATGTTTTCTAAGTTTTTAAGAACTTCTGTTTTTTCGTTTTCAAGTTGTATTGCTGTCGCAGTATGGTTTTGATGCATTTGATAGGCATAAAATACAGCACCAAATAACAATAACACAAGAATTAAAATAATTGCTTTTGAGCCTTTGTTTGAAGAAGTTGAATTCATATCAGGGTGTAATAAAAATTAAAATAAATGGTTTAAAAAAATAGTGTAAATTTAAGCACAAGCAAATGTATTACAAAAAATGAACAATCTTCAAGTTATTACTCCTGAAAATCTAAATAAAATAACCACAAAAAGAGCAGGTGAAACTAAATTTTTTGAACACACCACATTTTTATCAAATCCGGATGATGTAACGGCAACACTAGCGAATTCCAAAGTGAAATTTGTGCTTTTTGGAATCAAAGAAGATATTGGAATACTGGCTAATCATGGTCGACCAGGGGCTAAAAATACATGGGAATTTACGCTAAAATCACTTTTAAACTTACAAAGTAACAGCTTCACAAAGCCCTCTAAGGTTTTGATATTAGGGCATTTAGATTTCTCAGAATTATATGATAAACTATCCTCGGTGAGCGCTGATAAATTAATAAAAACCTTTAGGAAACAAGTTGAACTTATGGATCAAAGTGTCCATCAATTGGTGTACTCTATTGTCAAAGCGGGCAAAATTCCGATTCTTATTGGAGGAGGTCACAATAATGCTTATGGAGTTATCAAAGGATGTGCATTAGCATTGAACACTAAAATGAATGCTATTAATTTTGATGCCCATACCGACCTACGAACCCTTGAGGGACGTCACAGTGGAAATGGATTTAGTTATGCTATTAAAGACGGTTTTTTGAACCGTTATTTTGTTTTTGGATTACATGAAAACTACACTTCTAAAGAAATTTTAAATTATATCGAAGCCTCAAAATTAAAGATAAAATACAATACGTTTGAAGATCTTATTGTCCGAAAAAAGGTTTCTTTTAAGAAGGCGTCAAAAAAAGCAATGGCTTTTGTTTCAAATTCAAAATTTGGTATTGAAATTGATTGTGATGCCATTCAAAACATCCCTAGTAGCGCCGAGACCCCTAGTGGATTTTCTGCGAATCAAACGCGACAATTTGTACACTATTTTGGAAGTCATAAACAGGCCTCTTATCTCCATATTTGTGAGGCGGCTACACGAATTAATGACCCGCATGCTAACGCACAAACAGCAAAACTCCTCTCTTACCTAATTACAGATTTTATGAATGCTCGAGATGCTTAGATTAATCGCCTTTTTTAAACCCATAAAACAATTGCCCAAAAAAACCAGACGGCATCTGTTGGTCGTCGCTGTAGCCTAAGACAAGGTTTTTATCTGGTATAGGTATAAAATTAGTTTTAAAAATATAATCCCATAAACTTAGACTGATGGCGAAATTAGCCCCTAATTTATGATTTTCGGGCAGTGCTTTGGCATGATGGTATAAATGCATAACAGGATTGTTTAACACATATCTAAAAGGCCCATAATCTAAATTAATGTTGGCATGGTTCAGGTGTCCAATAGCAATGGCTATAAAATGAATAATAAAAGCTTGTTGTGGTTCAAAGCCGCCGAGCAACATCAAAGCAATAACTTTAAACGGTTTATACAAAATGTTTTCCATCCAATGGTAACGTAAATGTGCTGCAAAGCCCATTTCTTTGACAC
>JABAYZ010000068.1 GCA_018608735.1 Flavobacteriaceae bacterium
TCAACAATTGGGTTTTCTATTTCAGTTCTAAAACTTTGCATTTTGTGAGTTATTGAATGAATCCTGCACCAGCAGTTGTATTTGTTTGAGGGTCAATTATAATAAAGGAACCGTTAGTTCTATGATTTTTAAAAGCGTCATAGAAAATCGGTTTATTTAGTTTGAAAGAAACAAGAGCGATGTCATTAATATCTAAGGCATCGACTCCTTCTATAATCCCAGAAAAATCTGTATTAATGGTATGGTGAATCCGATCTACTTTTGCCAATACTTTATTGACGCCGTGTTGAATGACATATTTATTACCAGCAGTTAGGTTTTCGCGATCCATCCAAGCAATTTTAGCAGTGAATTGTTTGTCGATCACAGGCGGGTTATCGACCTTAGTAATCATATCCCCACGACTGATGTTTATTTCATCTTCTAAAGTGAGAGTAACCGATGACCGTCTTGAAGCCGTTTGTACTTCTTCATCATAAAAATAAATTGATTTAATTTTGGTTTTGGTTTTTGATGGCAAAGCCAAAACAGTATCACCAATACTAAGTTCTCCACCATATACTTTACCAGCATAGCCTCTAAAATCATGAAAGTCATCTGTTTTTGGACGAATGACACATTGTACTGGGAATCTTGGCGTGCCTACATTGTATATGTCTTTAAAGTCTAAGGCTTCTAAATGTTCTAAAAGCGTTTCGCCTTTGTACCAAGTCATGGTTTCAGAGTTGTGAACAACATTATCTCCTTTTAGAGCACTTACGGGTATAAACGTAATTCTTTGATCTTGATAATCGCGTTCTTTTAGTAATTGCTGAAAATCTGATTTTATGGTGTTATAGGTTTCTTCAGAAAAATCGACTAAATCCATTTTATTAATGGCGACTACGACTTCCTTGACACGTAATAAATTATTAATAAAAAAATGACGTTTGGTTTGCTCAATCACGCCTTTTCTGGCATCAATAAGTATGATGGCTGCTTGCGATGTTGATGCGCCAGTAATCATGTTTCTTGTATATTCTACATGACCAGGTGTATCTGCGATGATATAACTTTTATTGGCTGTTGAAAAATAAATATGAGCAACATCAATGGTAATGCCTTGCTCTCTTTCGGCAACGAGTCCGTCGGTTGCTAGCGAAAAATCTAAGTAGTCATATCCTTTTTGTTTACTCGTTTTTTCGATCGCTTCAATTTTATCACTGGTAAGTGATTTGGTATCGTAAAGCAGTCGTCCAATAAGTGTGCTTTTACCATCATCGACACTTCCTGCTGTTGCTATTTTTAGAACTTCCATATACTAGTTATAAACTCCTGATGAGTATTATTTTTTTAATTTAATTGTTTTGATCTGCGGTTAAAAATAACCTTGTTGTTTTCGTTTTTCCATGGCGGCTTCAGAGCGTTTGTCGTCAATTCTTGCGCCACGTTCCGAAATTGTTGAGTCTCTGATTTCTTGCACCACAGATGATATATCACTTGCTGAGGACAATACTGCGGCGGTACAACTCATGTCTCCCACAGTTCTAAATCTAATTAAACGTTCTTCTACAACTTCTTCTTCATCTCTAAAAACAATGGCATCATCATTGGTCCAAATCATACCATCTCTGATAAATGTTTTTCGAAGGTGTGCAAAATAGATCGATGGAATTTCGATTTGTTCGCGTTCGATATAAGACCAAACATCTAGTTCTGTCCAATTTGAAATTGGGAATACACGTACATTTTGACCGAGTTCAATTTGACCGTTAAGCATATCAAAAAGTTCTGGGCGTTGATTTTTTTCATCCCATTGTCCAAAGTCATCACGAACTGAAAACACACGTTCTTTCGCTCTAGCTTTTTCTTCATCTCGTCTGGCACCTCCAATACAGGCGTCAAATTTAAATTCTTCAATAGCTTCAAGAAGCGTGGTGGTTTGCAAACCGTTTCGACTCGAGTAGCGTCCCGATTCTTCTTTAACTTTTCCTTGGTCGATAGAATCTTGAACATGTCTTACAATCAGCTCTAATCCAAGTTCTTTGGCCAGTCGATCTCTAAATTCAATCGTCTCTGGGAAATTATGACCGGTATCGATATGAAGTAAAGGAAAGGGAATTTTTGAAGGGTAAAATGCTTTTTGAGCTAATCTTACTAAAGTAATGGAATCCTTTCCCCCAGAAAATAATAGTACAGGTTTTTCAAACTGAGCGACGACTTCTCTAAAAATATAGATAGCCTCATTTTCAAGCGGATTTATATGGGATGTATTTTTCATTTTATGTTTTTATTTGTGTAAACCACATTCTCTATTATCTAATTGTTTGGTGGGATCAAAATAATTGAACTCGTTTGGCAACCCGTGAGTATTCAGGTATTGATCTAAGTCTGCATCAGAACAGTGGTAGAATGGGCTAACTTTTATAACGCCATCAGCACTTTGAGACACAATGTCTATACTATTTCTAAAAGCGGTTTGCCCTTTTCTAAGGTTGGTAAACCAGACATCTGGCTTGTGCGCAGTCATGGCTCTAGTGAAAGGCTCTAATTTGACTTGCTCTGTAAATAGTTGATGTTTTGGATCGTCCACTTGAGGGATTCCCAAGACAACATCACGATGGGCTGCGGTTTGTTTTGGGGTGTATAATTGAATGTTTAGTGCTAACGATTCAATCAGCTCTTCGGCGTGTTTATATGTACTTGATGTATTGTATCCCGTGTCGCACCATACCACTTTAATAGCGGGCTTGACCTTTGTTACCAGGTGTAAAATAGCCGCCTCATAGGGTCTGAAATTTGTTGTTACGATTGGTGTTTGCGCGTTATTAATAGCCCATTGCACAATTTCAATAGGGGTTTTCCTAGCGAGTTCGGAATTAATTTGTTCTATATCCATAATCAATTTTTATCGGCCCCAGTTTATTTTATTCCAAGCTCGTTCATGAAAGAAATAAAGAATCATTTTGGTAACTAACTCTACAAATCCAATCGAGAAGGCTAAGCTTAATGCGCCTGTAATTACCCACGAAATTAAGATGGTATCAAGGGTTCCTATAACTCTCCAGCTGATGGTTTTAAGTAGGCTTCTTTTGACGTTATCTTTAACTTTTCCTGAGGAATCAGTTGTCTTTAATTTGGGTTTTAACATTTTATCTATAATCAATTTAATAAAAATTATCCGGTTACTAATTAGTTGATTTATTCTAAGGCTTGATTTAAGTCATTAATAATATCTTTATGATGTTCCAGTCCTACAGAAACTCTTATGAGTCCATTGGTTATACTGGCTTCTAATCGGTCCTCTTCTGACAGTTTACTATGTGTTGTTGATGAGGGGTGTGTAACTATCGTTCTTGAATCTCCTAAGTTTGCAGATAGCGAACATAATTTGATCTTGTTCAAAAAAGCGCGACCGGCTTCAATTCCACCTACAATTTCAAATGAAACCACATTGCCGCCCTTTAGCATTTGTTTTTTGGCAACGGCATACTGCGGGTGTGATTTTAGGAACGGGTATTTTACGACATTTACTTGGGGGTGTTTTTCCAAAAACTTAGCCACTTTTAGAGCATTCTTACAGTGGCGATCGACTCGGACTCCCAGAGTTTCTAGGCTTTTAGATAGCACCCATGCATTAAATGGGGACAGTGCTGGACCTGTGTTTCGGGAAAACAAATAAATTTGATGCATCAATTCGGCATTTCCAACTGTGATTCCACCTAAAACACGGCCTTGACCATCCATTAATTTGGTTGCAGAATGAATCACTAGATCCGCACCAAATTTGATAGGATTTTGCAAATATGGAGAGGCAAAACAGTTATCGATAATAAGAATTAAATTATGTTTTTTGGCGATTTTCCCTAAGGCTTCTAAATCCAAAATATCGACTGCTGGATTGGTTGGGCTTTCAGCATAAATAACCTTGGTATTGGGCTGAATTAAACTTTCGACTCTATCTAATTGATCGACCTTAAAATAAGAGGTTTCAATATTCCATTTCGGTAAAAATTTGGTGAACAACGAATGTGTTGATCCAAAAACCGATTGACAGGACACAATATGATCTCCTGAATCTAACAAGGCTGCAAATGTTGAAAAAACAGCTGCCATTCCAGATGCAAATGCATAACCGGCTTCGGCGCCTTCCATAGCAACGACCTTATCGACAAACTCTGTGGTATTTGGATTTGAAAATCTACTGTATATATTTTGATCGTTTTCCTCGGCAAAGGATGCACGCATGTGTTCTGCATCATCAAAAACAAAACTAGAAGTTAGAAATAATGGCGTGGAGTGTTCACCATAAGATGTACGATCTAGTTGTTGGCGGATGGCATCGGTTTCAAAAAATTTAGGGGTCGTCGTCATTTAAATTTATTTGGTGTGTTTTCAGTACACTTCTTGTGGTTTGAAAATCGTTTCTAATATCGTTTGTACTTGGTCATACTCAATTAAAAAAGCATCATGTCCATGAATAGATTGAATTTCCGATATTGAGACATTGTCTTTAAAGGGTTTCAAATCCACATAGGTGTCCCAATTTTCTTTGGCTTTAAAAAACAAATCGGAGTTGATGGTAATGATATGAATATTGGATTTAATTTTTGAAGCTACTTCAATAAAACTCCCTCTTCCATTTGTGATGTCTATCGTTTTTAGCACTTGATTCATCATTTTATAAGCCGCTAATTGAAACCGTTCGTCAAGCACTTTTCCGTGATGATTTAACCAGCTTTCTACGGCAAAAATATCTTGACCATTTTGTAAATTTCGACCAAATTTTGCTTTGAACGATTCAGGCGTTCGATAGAGCGACATGGCATGCATACGCGCATCCACCAAAGGTTGTGAGGAATTATTTAAAAGTTGTTCTTGTATATAGCAATTTGCAATAAGCCAATCTGTTGACTTCCAGTCGGCTGCCACAGGAATAAGGTGTTCAATCAAATTTGGTCTGAGTACTGCGAGTTCCCAAGCAAGACCGCCGCCAACGGATCCTCCAATTACTGCAAAAAGGTTTTTGATTTTTAGCTGATCTAAGGCAATTGCAAAGATTTCAGCAATATCTCGAGCCGTGAAATCTTTGTAGTTTTCAATCAAACTATTTGATACTTGATCGAATCCATTCCCTGGAATATTAAATGCTAATATTGTAAACACATTAGTGTCTATAACTTTATTGGGACCCACAATTGGTGACCACCATCCATTTTCTCCAGTGACATTAGAATTCCCTGTGAGTGCATGATTAATCATCACAATAGGAGCTTCATGTAAAGGCTTACCAAAGGTCTGATAAGACAACGCTATGTGAGTCGTCTTACCAGATTTGGTTGTATACTTTAGGCTTATGTTTTGTAAATCACTCATTAGGGGAATCTGTAAAAATTATGCGAAAGTCGTTTTAACAACTTTAAACGCTTCTGTTAGATCTGATTTTAAATCTTCAATATCTTCAAGTCCAACGGATAAACGAATTAAATCTTTAGTCACTCCGGTGGTTGCTTGTGCGGCATCATCTAATTGTTGATGAGTTGTACTAGCTGGATGAATAATCAGTGATTTTGTATCTCCGATATTAGCTAACAATGAAAAGAGTTTGGTTGTATCCGCAATGGTTTTGGCAGCTTCAAAGCCTCCTTTAACACCAAAAGTTACAATTCCACTTTGACCATTTGGCAAATATTTGTCTGCTAATGCTTTATAGGGGCTTGAGTCTAATCCTGGATAATTAACCCATTCGACATCCTCTTGTTTCTGTAGCCATTTCGCAAGCTCTAATGCATTTTGACTGTGCTTCTGAATTCTAAGCTCCAAAGTTTCTAAACCTTGTATAATTTGAAATGCATTAAACGGACTTAAGGCAGCGCCATAGTCTCTAAGACCTTCGATTCTCACTTTAGCAATAAAAGAGGCTGCACCAATAACATCGTTATAAACAAGACCATGATATCCTGGAGATGGCTCTGTAAATTCAGGGAATTTTCCACTTCCCCAATCAAAGGTTCCAGCGTCAATAATTGCACCTCCTAAGGCCGTTCCATTTCCATTAATATATTTTGTTAAGGATTGGATTACAATGTTAGCACCATAAGCAATAGGATTCAACAAGTATGGCGTTGCCACAGTATTATCTACAATTAACGGCACTTTGTATGCTTTTGCTTCTTTAGAAATCGCTTCAATATCAAGGACATCTAATTTAGGGTTTCCAAGAGATTCAATAAAGAAAGCTCTTGTATTTTCTTGAGCGGCAGCTTTAAAGTTGTCTGGGTTTGATGGGTCTACAAATGTTGTTGTAATACCATGTCTTGGAAGTGTTACATTTAATAAATTGTAGGTCCCTCCATATAAACTACTAGAGGCTACAATATGATCTCCAGCTCTTAGTAACGTCAAAAGACTTGTTGCGATGGCTGCAGTTCCAGAAGCAGTTACTACTGCTGCAATACCGCCCTCTAAAGCTGCTAGTCGCTGCTCTAAAATGTCGTTTGTTGGATTGTTTATACGGGTATAAATGTTTCCTGGTTCTGCCAGTGCAAATAAATTAGCTGCATGGTCCGAATTGTTAAAGACATAGGCTGTAGATTGATAAATAGGAACAGCTCTTGTTCCTCCATTTTCTGTTACATTGTGTCCGGCGTGCAACGCTTGGGTTGCGAATTTTTGAGTACTCATTTTTTTAATTTTTTTCAGTTAATATCCTAATTAAACCAAAAGTCAAATGCACTTTTTGAAAAGTGTACTTATTAGAAAAAT
>JABAYZ010000087.1 GCA_018608735.1 Flavobacteriaceae bacterium
AAACTACGCATGGCATTAAAAAGTTTGGTGCGTTTTACAAAAACCTCTTTGACATGTGGGTTGACCACCAAATCGGCATACCGTTGACGGTAACGCATTTCGGGGTCATTAAACTCATCGTATGTATTACCCTCTGCATCTGTTTTCGGAAGCGGTAAGGGTTTTAAGGCTTTGCTTAGCAATTTAAAGTGTTTTACCAACACAGTTTTCTCCCCTACCTGAGTCGTAAAAAGTTCGCCTTCAATACCAATAAAATCACCTAAATCGAGTAATTTTTTAAATACATCGTTATACAGGCTTTTATCGTCTCCTGGACAAACTTCGTCTCTGTTTATATAAATTTGGATCCGCCCCTCGCTATCTTGTAGTTCGGCAAAGGCCGCTTTTCCTTGTATTTTTTTTCGCATTAATCGTCCTGCCAAAACCACCTTAGTACCCTCTGAAAATTCAGATTTTACCTTAGCACTGCTATGGGTTACGGGAAACAAATCAGCGGGGTAAGGATTGATTCCTAATTCGCGTAATTTTGAAAGTTTTTCACGACGGACAATTTCTTGTTCTGATAGCTGCGACATAATTCTGTGATAAAAATTTAAAGACACAAAGATAATGACTATTGCTTAGGATTTCAATTAAAGCAGCATAAATCCTAAATTGCTTTTGTAACGTTTTTTTGAAAGTTTCGTCTAACTGTTATAACTTAAATTAATTCGATATCTCATATGAGTATTTGGCGCGTTTTACTTTCTATTTTATTTCCTCCCATAGCGGTCTATGACAAAGGGTGTGGATCTATAGTCATTGTATTTTTATTGACCCTTTGTGGTTGGGTGCCTGGCGTGATTGCTGCACTGGTAATTTTAAACAATCCTAAGTCATAAATCTGTATATTTGCGACCTATGAACAAAGGCGTACACATACAAGATCTGGGACTCAAAGATTACAAGCAAACTTGGGATTATCAAGAGACCTTATTTAAGAATACAATAGATATTAAAATTAAAAACCGTCGCGAATCTGCGGGTCTAATTACACCTAATTATTTGTTGTTTGTGAGCCACCCGCATGTGTATACTTTAGGAAAAAGTGGAGATATTTCAAACCTCTTGTTGTCCGAAGCTCAATTGGAATCTAAAGGCGCAACTTTTTATAAAATCAACCGTGGGGGGGATATTACCTATCATGGTCCAGGGCAAGTTGTGGGCTATCCCATTTTGGATCTTGAAAATTTTTTTACAGATATTCATAAATTTCTACGCTTTTTAGAAGATACCATCATTTTAACTTTAGAAGAGTATGGTCTAAAAGCTGAGCGAAGCCCTGGAGAAACAGGCGTATGGCTGGATGTTGGGACTCCATTTGCGCGTAAAATTTGTGCCATGGGTGTCCGTGCAAGTCGATGGGTAACCATGCATGGGTTTGCCTTAAATGTTAATGCTGATCTAGGGTATTTCGACAATATAATTCCCTGTGGTATTCGAGGAAAAGCAGTGACATCCTTGCATGTTGAATTGGGTCAAGCCAAAGTCGATGAAGAAGAGGTGAAAGCCAAGCTTTTAAAACACTTCCTAGTGCTTTTTGAAGCGCAGCAGATTTAATATAACTGATACATGATAAGACTATTGGCATCGCTTTTAGTCACAAACTCAAGAGCGGTATCTGCATCAGCATTAGCTAAATCAATGGCGCTTGTTCCAAAAATAGGAATATTAGCAAACGGTTTAGCCTGACTGTCAAAAAGCCAAATTTTTTGAGCTTGTAAATCCGTAATCGAAATATAGATTTTATCCCTTAAATAAAACAAACGGGGAGCCGTATAGCTTCCATAGTCCAAATCTACAGTATTGGATTTGATCGATAGTTTATTATCGCTTCTTGTCACCAATGTTTTTGAAGACGTTGTAATGTCATGTTTAGAATCCAGTCCTAAATTTTGACGGCTTACAGTACCTTTTGTGTTCACTTGAACCAAATCTCCTTTTGTGTTTGTGGTCGTAAAAAGAGAATTATACAAATAAATCGCTTCTCCAGAAAAATTAATACGCTCCTTGACGTTTATTCGAGTTGCTCCACGGCGATTCAAAATTTTCAGAGCATCACCTGCACTAAATACAATAAAATCTTTTCCACGAATTCGGAAGTGTTTGGGTTGACTGCTAATGGATTCTGACGGCTTATACTTAAACCCTTTTACAGCTTTTCCTTTAGCGTCGTACATCAAAATAGTTTCATTTTGTGTAACCAAAAAACGATAGTTTCGTTGCTTATCATAATCAAACACGGCCAATGGTTGTGTGATCTTATCCTTGAACTCCAGCGGAAAACGATCTACGTTTTTTCCATTTCGATCGAGGATATACAATCTATTTGGAGTCGTAAAGGCCAGTTGTAGACGCCCATTACGGTACAAATCTACTTGTTCAATTTTTCCTAGAACAGGCCCTTTCAGCCGTTTTTTCCATAAGACAACCCCTTTATTTGAAATTAAATATAAGTTATTCTCAATGTCTTGAACGAGTATTTCTTTCTTTTTGGTTCTGTGGTTGTTAACAAATACCGGATCCATTAAAATCGCATTTGAAAGCACTAAACTAAACTCTTCACTAATTTGTGTTTTGGACTGTTTTGATTTTGATTTTTGAAGAATGCTATTGGCATGAACAATATGATCGTCTTTCACAAACTGTAACGCAGAAAGTTTATAGGCGTTTAAGTCATTAGGTTTTATGGTGATGTTAAAGAGCTCATTTAAAACGGCTTCCAAGGTTTTATGGTCAAAATACGTTTGAATAGAAGTTTCGTCACTCAATGATTTCTGAATGCTTTCGTAGGTATACGACGTTTTTAGTGTATTTTTATTTAGATAGTTTGAAACCACCAGTTGCAATACTGTATCAGAATCTGAAAACACTAAATAATCTTCAAGAATAATAAATTTGTTAGGACGTGTTGGTGGCAGCAAAGGGCCAAAAGAATCATTAAATAAAGATAATTCTGTAAACTCAAAAATAGGCACAGATCGAAAACTGCTCAGCTCATTTTGAAAACCACTTAAAGCTTCATACGTGGAATTAATGTCGATCGATTTTAAGGCAATCCCACGACCTTCAGCAATTTGAAAAACGCCAATTTCTTTGGTACTGCTAAAAAATGTTTTTGCTAATGGTGCTACTTTTGACACATAGCCCAAGGAATCTATGTTGCGAGTAAGTTGATCAAAATCAGTATAATTAAAAATCTTGACTACTGCACTTTCTGCAGGAATAATTGTTTGTAAACTCTGGGTTTGAGGGTCTAAATTCTCAAAAAATCTAAACCATTTATTCTCCGATTTTGAACCCAAAAGAGTCCCATTGACTGTAATACTTTCGGGAGTAACATTAAATTCAAAATACACAGGTTCATTGCTTAATAAAGATAACGATTTTAGCTCTGGAAGTGCGTTACAATACACTGAAAACGTTGTGTTTGCACGCTGTAATTTAGATAATTTTGAATACTCAGAACTGGATTGTGTTTTTAAAGATTCAAGAATTGCTTTAGAATTAGAAATCACCAACAAGCTGTCTAACTTAATATATGGAAGTAAAAGCGTATCTTTTGTTAAATTTCGTTGGTGCGTAATAAAGGTAAATACTTTTGAATCACTTTGCTGATTCACACAAATTAAAAGTGGACTTAAGCTTTTTAGGCTATCAAGCGGTTTAAGTGCTTTTTCTAAATCATTAAAAACCCCTGTTTTAGAAAGTAATGCATTGTTTTGAATAGCACTTTGGAATCCCTCTAGTGCGTTTATAGAGATAACCATGGCTGCATTTTTGGGGACTAAATCCTCTATAGATCGAGTAGTATTATGAGAGAGTTCACAACTGAAAACCATCAGAAAAATCACTAAAAAATAAAAAATCTTATGCATTGGCTGTTTTCTTAATTCAACTCAAAACAAAGATAAGATATATAATTCAAAAGACAGTTATTCTGGTAAAAGTCTAAAAGAAAGACGGTGGTATTTTGTGGTGCCATATTTTCGGATTGCCGCTCGGTGTTCTTTTGTCGGATACCCCTTGTTTTGTTTCCAATTATACATCGGAAATTCCTCATGAATACGTTCCATATATGCATCTCTATACGTTTTTGCCAATACAGAAGCCGCCGCAATATTTTGATATTTGCCATCTCCTTTTATAATAGTCTGATGTGGCACTTTTTTGTAAGCTTTAAACCGATTGCCATCAACACTAATAAAATCTACTTTTTCCAATTTTGAAATCGAGTGGTGCATTGCCAAAATAGAAGCATTCAGGATATTTATGTCATCAATTTTTTTAGGAAACACATGTGAAATACCATACGAAACCGCTTGTGCTTCAATAATAGGCTTGAGTAAATTTCGCTTTGAGTGCGAAAGTTGCTTTGAATCGTTAAGAATCGAATTAGAAAAATCAAGAGGTAAAATCACGGCAGCTGCAGTGACAGGGCCTGCTAAACACCCGCGTCCAGCCTCGTCCGTACCACATTCAAACTCCAAGTTTGAAACATTTAAGTCTAACATAAATCGTCACTTAAAATTAAATTGATATTAAAAATCAGTCTTTATGCCGTAAAAAAACAAAATAGATTAGATATTTGCTATTTTTGTACGAATAATAATTTGCTTCTAGACCTTAGTATATGTATAGATTACTCTTAATCCTTTTCTGTTTACTTTTTGGAAACCCCTCTTTTTCCCAAGAAAAATTCATTAAAAATAGGCCTGAAGGTGTGAATAATTACAAACCTGTTCGAGAAGATAGAGATTCTATATCCGATAGCCCATCCAAAAAAGTGGTCAAAAATGACAAGGCAGACATTAAAGACTACATAATTATTTCGCGCGAAAATGACAGTATCCAGCTCGATACAACACTGTCTATACATAAGGAATACAAATTTAATTTCCTCCGAAAAGATAACTTTGAACTCTTAGCCTTTAGTAATATGGGGCAAACCTATAATACGCTATCGGAAGATTTTAACTCCAACGCTCTTCTTCCTTCATTTGGCGCACAAGCTAAACATTTTAATTACATGGAAGCCGATGATATTCATTACTATCATGTGCCTACACCACTTACGGAGCTAATGTATAAAACCGCTTTCGAGCAAGGGCAGGTTTTAGACGCCTTTTTTACCGTCAACACGTCCAAGCAATTTAATGTCTCTATAGCCTATAAAGGACTTCGCTCACTTGGTAAGTATGAGCATATACTCACAAGCACTGGGAATTTTAGACTTACATCTAACTATACAACCAAAAACAACCGCTACACAGCCCGAGCGCACATTGTAGTACAAGATATTTTTAACGAAGAAAATGGAGGAATTACAGATGAAGAACTTGTAAATTTTGAATTGGGAGATGAAGAATATTTAGATCGAGGGATATTTGAGCCCCTTTTTGATAATGCCGAAAGTACCCTAAAAGGTAAACGGTATTTACTAGAGCACTCCTATATACTAAAGCCGAAAGACTCCTTAAGTTCTAATCAAATAGCAATAGGAAATAGTCTTTCATTAGAAGATAAATATTACCACTTCACACAAAGTACGGGTAATTCTTTTTTTGGAGATACTTTTATCGCTTCAGATATATCTGATAAAGTCACTTTAGAATCCTTTTATGCAGAACTTAATGCACGGTATTCAAACGCCAAACTAGGGGCATTTAAAGTTAATGTTGGATACAACAACTATAATTATGGTTACAATTCACTGGTGATGCTAAACAACCAAACAATTACCAACCGTCTTTTGGGAACCGTAGTTTCATTTGGGGGAACTTATGAAAATACCATAGGAGCATTTGCCCTAAAAGGAGACTTTGGTCTTAATATGACTGGAGATATACAAGGAAATTTCCTAAACGCTGAAGCAGCCTATTCCATTAGTGAAGATATAGATGCCAATGCAAGTGTCCATATGAATTCAAAAGCACCCGACTTCAACTTTCAGTTATTTCAAAGTGATTATTTAAACTACAACTGGCAAAACAACTTTAAGAACCAACAATCAAAACAGCTAGCCTTCAATATTAACTCAAAAAAATACGGAAACCTACAATTAGATTACAACTCATTAAACAACTACTTATATTTTACTAAAGAAGGAGACACCACAGTAAAGCCTTTTCAGTATGGTGAAACGGTTAATTATATAAGAGCAAAATTTTCAAACGAAATGCGCTACAAAAGCATCACTTTAAATAATACTGTTCTATTCCAAAGTGTAATGGACGGAGATGAGGTCTTTAATATCCCTCAAATTGTCACGCGACACTCCTTATACTACACAAACGAATTCTTTAAAAAGGCTCTATTTCTGCAAACAGGAGTCACATTTAGCTATTTTTCTAGCTACTACATGAATCGATATGATCCATTACTAGCAGAATTCTATGTGCAGAACACCACTGAACTAGGCAATTTTCCACGAATAGACTTTTTTGTTAACGCCAAAATTAGCCAAACACGCATCTATTTAAAGGCCGAACACCTCAATTCTGCATTCACAGGCTATAATTTTTATTCCGCTCCAAACTACCCTTATCGAGACTTCGTGGTACGATTTGGAATAGTGTGGAATTTTTTCTTATAAACTTCACATTCTAACACTCTGTAATTCAGTGAATAAAAGTTAATTAAAAAATAAACCATAAAAAGCTTAAAGAT
>JABAYZ010000113.1 GCA_018608735.1 Flavobacteriaceae bacterium
CGGCGAAAACCCTACTCCGTAGTGCTATTGGATGAAATCGAAAAAGCTCATCCAGATACTTTTAATATCTTATTACAGGTTTTAGATGAAGGCCGATTGACGGATAATAAAGGGCGTATAGCTGATTTCAAAAACAGCATCATTATCATGACTTCTAATTTAGGAAGTGAGCTGATACAAGATAAGTTTGAAACAATTCAAGATACAGATACTGCTATGGAAGCCGCTAAAATTGAGGTGTTAGGCTTGTTAAAAAAAGTGGTGCGACCTGAGTTTTTAAATCGAATTGACGATACGGTTCTGTTTACCCCTTTGACTCAAAAAGACATTGAAAGTATTGTAAGTTTACAACTCAAAAATGTTTCCAAGCTTATTAAAAAACAGGAAATTACTTTTGATACTACAGATGAAGCAATTCAATATTTAGCTAAAAAAGGCTATGAACCAGAATATGGAGCACGTCCTGTAAAACGTGTCATTCAAAAAGAAGTTCTCAATGCGTTAAGCAAAGAGCTTTTGGCAGGCACCATTACAAAGGATAGTATAATTTTACTTGATGCGTTTGATGATCAGCTTGTGTTTCGAAATCAAAGTGATTTAATTTCTGAGGAGCTGTAACAATTTCAATTTAACTTCGTCTTATAAGTGTTGGTTAGTTGGTTAAAAAGCAATGTAAATTCTATTTGTTAGAACTGCATTGCTTTTTTCTATAATAAACTCCAAATAATAGAATACTGTTTTTTAAAACAACGCTAGTAAAACCCTAATAAATTATAGATACGATTTAGCTATCGAATAAATATTTTGCTTAGTTTTGAACTCTGATGAAAAAGTCTGTTAACATATTAAATAAAAAAGCCCGATTTACATATGATCTCTTGGATATGTATACCGCTGGTATTGTATTGACAGGAACTGAAATCAAATCGATTCGAGAGGGGAAAGCATCTATTACCGAAAGTTTTTGTGAGTTTAATTTAAGCGGTGAGCTTTTTGTGATTAACATGACCATTCAAGAATATGATTTTGGGAACCATTACAACCATGCGCCCAAAGCAGAACGAAAGTTATTATTAAACAAAAAAGAGCTTAAAAAACTCGAAAAAGAAGTGAAAAACTCTGGGCTGACCATCATTCCTCTCAAACTTTTTATCAATGATAAAGGCTTTGCAAAGCTGAGAATTTCCCTCGCCAAAGGAAAAAAACTTTTTGACAAACGCGAAACCATCAAAGACCGGGATAACAAACGCGACTTAGATCGTGTGAAGAAGAATTTTAAGTAGATTTTAGAACGTTTGGTGGGTCACTTAAAAAAGGAACACTTTTTGTAACAGATCTCAAAGTTTTAATTCTTATCATAAAACCTAAAATAAACAACATGCGTTATTTATTAGTATTCCTCCTATGCTCAATATCTGTATCCGCCCAACTCAAAGGCAATATTTCAGATAGTGATAACCTAGCGATTCCTTTCGTAAACATATACTTAGAAAACACCTATACAGGCACAACTTCCAACGCTAGCGGCGACTATGAGTTAGCACTATCAAAACCCGGAACCTACACTATTGTGTTTCAGTTTTTGGGCTATAAAACACAAACCAAAACTATTGAGATTAAGCAACTCCCCTACGTTTTAGATATTACCTTATTAGAAGAAAACATATCCTTAAACGAAGTGGTGATTAGCGCCAACGAAAACCCTGCAAATCGCATTGTAAGGGCTGCTATTGAAACTCGGAAATTACAGTTAGAAAAAATCAAGTCATATACTGCCGACTTTTATTCCAAAGGGCTTATTCGAATTAAAAATGCGCCAGAAAAATTCTTGGGGCAAGAGGTAAAACTTGATATTGGCTTAGATTCTACGCGCTCTGGAATTCTGTATTTATCCGAAACTATTTCAAAAATAAAATATCAAAAACCCGATCAACTTTCGGAAAAAATAACGGCATCAAAAGTAAGTGGGGATTCAAACGGATTTAGTTTTAATAACGCCAGTGATGTTGATTTTAATTTTTATAAAAATACTATTTCAATTAATGCAGAGATTGTGTCGCCCATTGCCGATTATGCGTTTAATTATTACCGCTACAAACTGGAAGGGGTGTTTTATGATAATCAGGGCAACTTGATCAATAAAATTCAAGTGATCCCACGTCGAGAAAACGATCGTGTGTTTTCAGGTGTTATTTTTATTGTAGAAGACCAATGGAGTTTATATGGACTGGAACTCAACGTTACGGGGAGTCAGATACAAACTCCTGCAGCAAATTTGGTCACTATTAAACAAAATACGTCTTATGACGAACAAAGTAACTATTGGATTGTGCGCTCTCAAACTATAGGTTTTGAATTTGGATTTTTAGGGTTTAATGGCAATGGGAGTTTTGTGGCCAATTATTCTAATTATAAGCTCAACCCCAATTTTGACGCTGGGGTGTTTACAAATGAAGTTTTGGCATTTGAAGCTGAAGCCAATAAAAAAGACTCTACTTATTGGAACAGCCTTCGACCTGTGCCATTAACTACGGAAGAAGTTGTAGATTATATTAAGAAAGACAGTCTTCAAACCTTAAAAAAATCAAAAACGTATTTAGATTCTTTGGACACTAAAAACAATAGGTTTAAGTTTGGAAACCTCATTTCGGGGTATACTTATGAAAACTCTTTTGAACATAAATTATTAAGTATCAGTAGCCCATTGGCGGGATTTAATTTTAATACGGTTCAGGGCTATAATTCAAATTTAAATATCGATTACACAAAACGTTATGATGAGTTTAGAAAATACGGTACAATCAATGGTCAATTAAACTATAGTTATAATACTCAAAGGTTAAGAGGAGTTTTAGGATTTAGATATAAATTTAATAATATCAATGATTTAAATGTAAGTTTTAGTGCAGGAACAAAAGTTGAACAATTTAACGCTCAAGAGCCTATCTCGAGAGTCATTAACGACATCAGTAGTTTGTTTTTTGAAGAAAATTACATCAAACTATTTGAAAAACGATTCATTACATTTCAGTATGGTCAAGAACTGTTTAATGGTTTCAGAATTAGAACATCTGCGAGTTTTGAAAATAGAAAAACGCTGTTTAATACCACTAATTATACACTATTAAATAGTGATGACAAACTCTACACAAGCAACAACCCTATTGCGCCATTAAATTTTGAAACGGCAGCCTTTGAAAATCATAATATCCTAAAATTAAAATTGGATGGCACCATTCGATTTGGACAAAAATACCTCAGCTATCCAGACAGTAAGTTTAATATCACCAATCCCAAATATCCCAAACTAAATTTTAGTTATGAAAAGGGCGTGGGCGCCACAATTTCCGACTATAATTTTGATCATTTTAAGCTTAATTTTACTCAAAATATTAGCCTAGAAAACAAGGGAAGTTTTAGCTATAACCTTCTAGGAGGCACTTTTTTTGGAGATGCTGAACTCGCGTTTATGGACTATAAACACATTAATGGCAATCAAACACACACAAACTTAAAAGGTAATTATTTATCTAGCTTTAAAAATGTGGGCTATTACAACCTCAGCACCTCCGAAAACTATGTAGAATATCATATTGAGCATGATTTTAGTGGGTATATATTGGGTAAAATTCCGTTAATTAATTCCTTAAATTATAATTTGATTATTGGAGCTCATGGGTTTTCGACAAAACAACAAAAACCATATCAGGAATTCAGTTTAGGGATCAATAATATTGGGTGGGGGAAGTATCGTTTTCTTAGAGTTGATTATGTACGATCATACCAATCTGGGTTTACAAGTGACGGCGTATTATTTGGAATTAGTCTCTAGTTTTTATTTTCCAAGAGCGGAACAAATTTGAAATTTCCCAATTCATGTTTTTCAAATTCCTTGGGGCCTTTGCGGATATAAAGAGTCATTATTTGATCTTCGTCACCCACAGGAATCACCAAACGCCCTCCTATTTTTAGTTGAGACAATAGTGGTTTTGGCACAAAAGGTGCACCTGCCGTGACAATAATACTGTCAAAAGGCGCTTCGTCTTTCAATCCTTTATAGCCGTCTCCAAAAACCAAACGTTTTGCCACATAACCGATTTTTGGCAAAAATTTACTGGTTTTTTTAAACAGATCTAATTGCCGTTCAATACTATAGACATGCGCCCCTAAAAGACAAAGTACTGCGGTTTGATAGCCACTCCCCGTTCCTATTTCAAGAATTTTATCTCCAGATTTAACTTCTAATAATTCAGACTGAAATGCTACGGTGTAGGGCTGTGAAATCGTTTGACTGGCAGCAATTGGGAATGCCTTGTCCTGATAAGCATGATCCAGAAAACTAGAGTCCATAAATAAATGACGAGGTATATCGCCAATAGCCTCCAATACTGCTGCGTTTGTAATGCCTTTGGTAACTAAGGTCGCCAGCAATTGTTTGCGGAGCCCTTTATGTTTTAACGTATCTTTCAAAAGTATAATTGAATAGAAGATAAATCTTCTTATTTAAAAAAGTAAAGATAAGTTAAACCCTAGTTTTTTCAAATTTTAAATTATTCTAACTTTTGTCTATTGGCAATAAATTTTGCAAATACTTTATTTAAAAAACTTTTCTTCTTTAAAGGAGTTCTATGATCTAGATTTGCTTGAGAAATTGTAAAATTTAATATTTCTCCTTTGTCGTTTATAATGACATGAAGCTTAAATCCATGAAACCAACCCATAGTTGATTATCCAGCTGTAGCAATCTTTGAATACTTTGTTATTTCTAAGGCGTTTGGATTTACACACCCTAATTGGGATAGAATCTACAAAAGAAATCCCAGTAGAACCTCCTAAACAACAAGTCTTTAAAAACACACGCATTACTATTAAATTTTGACTAACTAATTCTATAAATTTATTGTATGATACGGTTGCTGGAAAATCTTCTTTCATCTGTTTTTGAACAAAAAAAATATAGAACTGTTCAAAAGTTCTAAAACCACTTAAGTGAAATAAAATAGTGAGTGTTATAACTTCACTTTTACTGATTATTGATGGTCGCTTAGATGGATTTCCTAGAAGTGATTTGTCAATAATACTATCATATTCTTTACAAAAGTCGTCAACTAAACAAAAAAAATCTGTAACTATAGAGTAGATTATCAGAGATAGGATTTTTAAATTAATAAATTGATATTCAGAACCTTAATTTACTGAACTTCTATCTTTTTTACTAATAAAATATACTTAAATATTAATCGTACTCAGGCTAGTAAGTGCTTTATTTGTCGCCGTTGCATAAGTAGATAGCGCAACTGTATAGTTAATTAGGCCAGCAAAGTCTGACTCCGTTCTTTCTTGATTGTGGATGAATCTAAACTTGTGACCATTTGCTGCCAATATGTTTGTCATTGTCTCAACATCTGAGCCGCCTGCCCTGCCAGAAAAATTAAATCGCTTATTGAGGTGTTCTCTGTTTTTGTTCTAAGGATTCAATTCGTTGTTCTAACTTTTTAATCAGTTTTTGTTGTTCAATAGTATGCAAATACAATTCCTCAATTTTCTCTAAATTGATCTCTGTAGCACGGTTTACAAGAATACCGCCTTTTTCTTCTACGTCTTGAGCAGAAGGTACGCCTGGGAGGTGCTTGTGTTCGCGTGTAAAGGCTTCGATTTCACTTAAGGTTTGCATGGTGTAATCTGACTTTAAACTACTCTCTCCCTCATAATATTTCTCAAATACATAATCGGGGGTGATTGTCCCTGATGCCAAAATATTACCAATAACATGAAGTCTTTGACTAGGCGTTGTTGTACCGATACCTACATTGCCAGTTGTCTGGTTGACTGTAAATCTATACGATCCACCAAATACATAAAATCCATTGACAAAATCATTAACACCCACCTGCATATTAACTGCTGATGATATAAATTGTATATCTTGCTCACCTGATGTACCATTACCAATTCTTACATTCCCTCTTACATCAAGTTCATGATCTGGAGTAGTTGTACCAATTCCAACACGACCATTACTACGAATCACCATATCTGCTTCCGATAACTGATTAGGAGCATTACGGTGTCCTACATCTCCTGAAGAGGCAAAGCCTAAACCATCACCTGCACCACCAGATTCAATGTAATGAAAAATAGCACTAGCGCGTACATCGTTGGCATTGTTCCAGTAACGAGAAAGGATCATCTCTCCAGGATCAGAGGCCGAGGTTGATGACGAACCAATATGCAAGTCTGCTTGGGGGTTAGACGCAGCAATCCCGACATTACCTGTTCCTTTTATTCTTACTAATTCATTAGAACTGGTGGCATTTACAGCTGTATAAAACACATGGTCTGCAGCAGGGTTTGCAACTTGATAGCGTTGTACGCCTGAGTTAATACCAAACCCATAGAACTCATGGTTGTTATCTGTAGCTTCATACAACACGACTTTTCTATTAGCAGTAGTAGAGGCTAGTTGTAAGGGGGCGTTTGGTGTGCTTGTACCAATCCCTACATTACCATTGTTTCTAAGGACAAATTGGCCTGTGTTTTCGCCGTTGGCTGAAAGGTGTAAATCTGCCGCCGAGGTATACAATCCTACATCATTCCCCA
>JABAYZ010000109.1:0-5546 GCA_018608735.1 Flavobacteriaceae bacterium
AAAACATCAGATATAACACTATTAAATAATTTAAAATGAGAAAACAAATTGTAGCCGGAAATTGGAAAATGAATAACGACTATGTCGATTCAGAATTATTCGTTTCAAAACTTCTTAAGCAACTTAAACACAGCACTACAGAAGTCATTATTGCACCACCTTTCACAAGCCTTTTAGCCTCTTCAAATTCAGTTAAAGGGAGTCAAGTTATTGTAGCTGCTCAAAACATGCATTTTGCAGAAAATGGCGCATATACAGGAGAGATCAGTGCCGGAATGCTTAAAAGCGTTGGTGTTAAAACCGTTATTTTAGGACACAGCGAACGTCGTGCCTATTTTAATGAAACCGATGACTTATTGGCTAAAAAAGTAGATACTGCGTTAGCTCATAATATACGTGCCATATTTTGTTTTGGAGAAGAATTGGAAGATCGTAAATCAGGAAATGAAGAAGCAATTGTAGAAGCACAAATTAAAAATGCATTATTTCATTTACCAGCAACGGCATGGAAAAACATTGTACTCGCCTATGAGCCCGTATGGGCTATTGGAACAGGTGAAACTGCATCGCCAGAACAAGCACAAGACATGCACGCCTTTATACGCCAAACCATTGCCAATAACTATTCAGCGGATTTAGCAGCTGAGGTATCCATTTTATATGGAGGTAGTGTAAAGCCAGCAAACGCCAAAGAGATTTTCTCTAAAACAGATGTTGATGGTGGCCTAATTGGCGGCGCAGCATTGGATGTTGAGCAATTTACAGCTATCATAAACGCATTTTAAATTTGGCAGATTCTATCTATATAGGCTATACATTTAAAGTTGAACCCGTTCAGCCAGGTACCGAAATTCTTATTGCGGAACTTGGCTTTTCTGGTTTTGAAAGCTTTGTAGAAACCCCTGATGGGGTCATTGCTTATATCCAAGAAGTCGATCACTTTCCTACAATTTTGGAGGCTATTCAGATTTTAAATTCTGAAGAGTTTACAATCACATATGAATTTGAAACCATTGCGCAAACCAATTGGAATGCAGAATGGGAGAAAAATTTCAATCCTATTGTGGTGGATGATCACTGCGCCATTAGAGCACCATTTCATGAACCATTCAATGTCAAATATGATATTGTGATTGAACCAAAAATGAGTTTTGGAACAGGGCACCACGAAACTACGCATATGATGATTCAACACATTTTAGCCTCAGATTTTACCAATAAATCGGTTTTAGATATGGGTTGTGGTACAGGCGTTCTTGCGATTTTGGCCGAAAAAAAAGGTGCAATGGCCTTGGAAGCTATTGATATTGACAATTGGTGTTATTTGAATAGCTTAGAAAATGTATCTCGAAATGATTGTCACCATATTACCGTTTTGGAAGGAGATGCATCCTTATTACAGGGTAAGCAGTTTGATGTTATTATTGCGAATATTAACCGCAATATTTTATTGAATGATTTAAGTACATATAGTGCTTGTTTAAATGAACAGGGTTCCTTATTTTTAAGTGGTTTTTATGACAGTGATTGCGAGTTGATCGAATCAACGTGTGAAGCACTGAACTTAAAACTCGAAAATAAATTAACACGAAACAATTGGGCCGCCCTAAAATTTGTTACGTCATTATGAGTACAAAAGAAAAAATCAAAGAACAAGAAGAGACTTCAATTGAAGAAGGACATCTCAATGAAATCGTCTTATTCAATGATGAGGTCAATACCTTTGACCATGTGATTGAAACCTTAGTAGACGTTTGTAAGCATACCTATGAGCAAGCCGAACAATGTTCGTTATTAGTGCATTATAAAGGAAAGTGTACCGTAAAAACGGGCGTGTATGAGGAACTAGAACCCCAATGTAGTCAGCTTCTAAAAGCAGGTTTAAGTGCAGAAATCGTTTAAGATTTCGCCATTCGTCCTACCGCACAACTCACAAATGATTTTGCTTTTTTGCCAATTGAATTGGCATTCCCATTAACAGGATATCCGAGTTTTGACAAGAGTTTTGTAGCTGCCTCAACAGATTTATCTAATTCGTTTTCAAATGAAACGGTATTGGTTTCTGTATCTACACTCACATTTTTTATGCCTTCTAAGTCATTAAGCTTAGTTATAATGGTATGGGCACAGCCCCCACATTTTAAGTTTTGAATTTCAAGTGTTGTGGTCATATTTTTAGAGTTTAAAGAGTTGAGGGACACACAAATTCTGAGAGTCCTAAATCGGTTTTTTTGAGCGCTGCAAATCCACCAGCGATATCCACGATCTTATGATATCCACGTGCTTTTAATATCGACGCCGCAATGACAGAGCGGTAGCCACCAGCACAATGGATATGGTAGGTTTTTTTAGCGTCAATTTGATCCATTTGATGGTTGATGTAATCCAATGCAAAATGCTGAACCGTATCCATTTTTAAGTGCATCGAAGCATATTCGCCATCTTTTCGAACATCCAAAACAGAAAGTTTATCCGTTTTAGATTTTTTAGAAAATTCCTCTGCTGAAATGGAGTTTATTTGATCGGTTTCTTTTCCCGAAGCCATCCAAGCGTCCATACCGCCTTCCAAGTAACCAAGCGTGTTGTCATAGCCTACACGTGCCAATCGTGTCACCGCTTCTTCGGACATCCCATCGGGAACGACCAATAGAATTGGTTGATTGATATCGGAAATCAGCGCGCCAACCCATGGTGCAAAACTACCATTAAGCCCAATAAATATTGCCCCTGGAATATGAGTTTTTACAAAATCTTGTTGGGTTCGTACATCTAAAATAAGTGCATTTTTGGTTTTTGCAAGTTCTTCAAAAGCCGCTACTGAAAGTGGTTGATTTCCAGTTGATAAGACCTGATCTAAATCGGAATACCCGTTTTGATTCATTTTAGCATTTTTTGCAAAATACTGTGGGGGTGGACTGATGCCTTCCAAAACTTCGTTTACGAATTCGTCCTTAGTCATATCTGATCGTAAGGCATAATTGGTGTTTTTTTGATCCCCAATCGTGCCAACGGTTTCTTTGCTTAAATTTTTTCCACAAGCAGAACCAGCACCATGTGCAGGATAGACAATTACAGCATCGTCTAAAGTCATGATTTTTGTGCGTAACGATTGAAACAACATTCCTGCCAAATCTCTTTCGGTGAGGTCCGATTTTATTGCTAAATCTGGACGCCCAACATCCCCAAGAAACAGGGTATCTCCTGTAAATACGGCGTGGTGTTGACCGTTTTCATCAATGAGTAAATAGGTCACAGATTCTAGGGTATGGCCTGGAGTATGTAGTACTTTAATGGTAATGTTACCAACTTTAAATTCCTCATTATCGGAGGCGTTGTAGCAATTAAAGGCCGTATTGGCATTTGGGCCAAAGACAATAGTCGCTCCAGTTTTTTTTGCGAGGTCGACATGTCCCGACACAAAATCGGCATGAATATGCGTTTCAAAAATAAATTTAATGGTCGAGTTATTGGCGGCTGCTTTGTCTACATACTGTTGTGTTTCTCGAAGCGGATCGATGATGGCAACCTCGCCATTGGATTCGATATAGTAGGCGCCTTGTGCCAAACAACTGGTGTAGATTTGTTCTATTTTCATGACTAAAAATAATTAAAGGATAAATACAAAAGTAAGTTTTTTGAAATTGATGTAATATTCTTTTGATAAAAAGATTATTACCTTATATTTGCACCCTCAAATTGGCCTGGTAGCATAACTGAATACCGTGCCTGCGGCAGGCAGGGTGCAGTTGATTACGGCTCAAGAGGCTCAAAATATTAATAATCGTTATGGATTATTTTTATGTTTACGTTCTTAGAAGTGTTGATTTTAAAAGAAATTATGTAGGTTTTACTAAAAATGTAGAACGAAGATTGAAAGAACATAATTCTGGAAAAACTAAATCAACAAAACCATATCGTCCTTGGAGATTATTGTTTTTAGAAACATTTATTTCCAAATCAGAAGCTTTAGAAAGAGAAAAATATCTAAAATCTGGTCAAGGTCGAGATTATATTAAAAACAATTGGCCTCGTAGCATAACTGAATAGTGCACTTGATTACGGCTCAAGAGGTTGCAGGTTTGAATCCTGCCGAGGTCACAATTTATCCTCAAGAATAATAATTTATTTTTGGGGATATTTTTTTTGCTCTGTATCTACCCGTATCTCTGCTTTGTAAATAGTTCACTATATTTGTAGCATTAACCAATTTAACATATGCGCTATTTTGCTTGCAAGCCATTCAGGAGTTAGTCAAACGATTTCCAAACAAGCCATAGGTCCTTCTGGAGCGACTTTTGAAAATGGGAACAATAAACTCAGCTATACTGCAGGAGAAGTGCTGGTGGGGGCTATGACCTCCGAAGATAGTAGCATCCAATTAGGAAACGGTTATTATCCGTCTTTAGATTTATCAACTCTAAATACTGAATCTCCAGAGCTAAAGCTCCAGATGAAAGTATATCCAAATCCTACCGCAGAAGCCATTTTTATCAACCATCCCATAGAACAGTCCTTTGAGGTAAGGATTACAGATATAAGTGGTAAACAAATTCTACAAACAGCGCATCAAAGACAACAACCTCTAAGTGTGCAAACACTCACAACAGGCACTTACTTTGTAACTGTTACCACAAGAGATTCAATACAAACCAACACCTATAAAATTCCCAAAAAGATCGTACTTTAAAAACAACTATTAATCAATTATTAAAAATTATGAAACAGACACTCCTATTTTGCTTAATAATAATTTCTCCATTTTTATATGCGCAGCCACCTTATTCTGGAACTATTTTTATAGATGCAGACATTATTACTTCTTCAGACCCTTCTTCAATTCAAAGCACTACTTATACTGGTCAAAGTATGGTTACAATGTTTGACCGAAGAGTTAATGATTGGGTATTGGGTAATGCATATTTATTTAATGTAGTTTGGGATGATGGTCTTACGAGTGTAGCTCAAATAAACTCTGAATTTGGTTCAGTTGCAAATGCGACAATTGAAGCTGAAAAATACGCTTTTCTTATAGGTCAACTACCAAAATGCCTAAGAGAAGATGTTAATGAAATATGGGTTCATAAAGGCGTTGAGTCTTTTGGTGGTGGAAATAATTCAATTTTAATTCATACAGGTCAAACAATTAATTATGAAAATGATGGAATCCTTGAAGAAACTTTAGTACACGAGGCAAGTCACACCTCTCTTGACGCTGCACATTCGGCTTCAACAGGTTGGTTAAATGCTCAAGTTCTAGATAATGAATATATCTCTACCTATGCACAAGATAATCAAACTAGGGAAGATATTGCTGAAAGCTTTTTAACATGGTTAGCAACAAAGTATCGTCAAGCTGTTATATCAACAGTTGACTTCAATAATATAACTCAAACTATTCCAAATAGATTGAGTTATTTTGATTCACAAAATTTTGATTTGTATCCTTTTGAAGGCGCTCTCAGCATAAATGAAGTTAGGCTACAAAAGGTTTCAATATTTCCAAATCCATCTTCAAATTCATTGGTGGTTGTTGGCTTGGATATTAC
>JABAYZ010000109.1:5556-6574 GCA_018608735.1 Flavobacteriaceae bacterium
CCCTTGACCAGCGCCAATTCATGTCAGAAGAAAATACCGAAAATTATGAAATCTATTCTGCAATTGGTCAGAAAATAGCAATAGGGCAAGTTTCAAACAACATAGTAATCGACATTCAAAATTTATCCAATGGACTATATTTCTTGAATTTAGGAAATAAAAGAACGTTTAAGTTTATTAAAGAATAGAGTATACTTTAAAGGGAATATAATTTATATAATTATAGGGGCCCAATTAACTAGAGGTAATTATGTCATAGCTCAAATTTCTGGACTGGATAAAAGCTCTTTGGCGGCTTAATTACTCTTCTTAATTTAACTAGCGTCGTCATTACTTGGACGCATTAATACGGCAACTAACTAAACCATGGACATATCCTTTTATCTTCTTTAAGTTTTCTTATTTAGACTACGGCGCTTTGTGGGATCAGCGTAGCTAATCCTGCTGAGGTCACTTAAGATATAGAAAGTCTGTTTAATTTGCGGGCTTTTTAGTTTTGATGGAGAATCAAATTAAGTTGGGTTAAAAGCGGTATATTTGAAGGTAAAACCAATTTAATGACAAAGAATTTACTTTATTTATTTTTAGCTGTTACACTATTTTCTTGCAGCGATGAAGACAATTCTTGTGTTTACGAGCCAACTCTAACCACACAAGCTGCTACTGATATTACAGAAACCTCAGCTACTTTAAATGGTGTTATAAGTATCGTTTCAGAGAACTGTGACGTACCTAACAATACTGAACAAGGGTTTGTTTATTCTACTGAAATACAGCCTACATTAGAAGACACTCAAGTCAATGTTAATGGCACTAACATATCTACAACTATTGAGGGATTAACTCCTAATACTACTTACTATGTTAGAGCATTTTTAACTAATAATTTTGGAGACTTTTATGGCGATGAAATGGACTTTACGACAAATGAAGTTGGAGATTGTGATGAAACAGGTACAGTAACCGACCAAGACGGTAACAGTTACGATTATCTTTGTTACGGTGACCAAGCTTGGAC
>JABAYZ010000153.1 GCA_018608735.1 Flavobacteriaceae bacterium
TTTTTATATTCTAAAATTCCGGCAGAAGAGCAAAACTTTGATTTTGCTTTAGACCGCCCAACAGATTATTTATTTGATTATAATTATTTAGGCCAATTTGAATCCTCAGGAATTTTTAGCCAACAACTAATTATTGCCGAAGGAGGATTCAAATCAAAACTAGACACTGCTTTTGCAAATCAATGGTTAACGACCTTAAATGCTAGTGCTTCTATATGGAAATACATTCAAGCTTATGGCGATATTGGAATGCTTAAAAATAAGGGCTTCAAACCCGAATTTGTTTATGATGCTGGAATACGACTCAATCTAATTACAGATTACTTTGAAGTCTACTTTCCGTTTTATTCAAACCTAGGTTGGGAAATTGCTCAACCGCAATACAATGAGAAAATTAGATTTGTTTTTACAGCGGATCCACAAGCACTCCTAGGTCTATTTAGAAGAGAATGGTTTTAGATTATTCGAATACATTAATAAGTATCTTAAATTATTATTTTAACAACCTCTCTTGAATTAATTAACATTATATGGGTAGGACAACCCCCTGAATTATTTTATATTTGCAACACATTAGAACGCGTTAGGAATGCAAATCAAAAATGACTTTACTAAAAATATTACATTTGAAGACTTCAAAGCTGAAGTCATAAATGACTATACTATAGCCGTCACAAGTCGAGAGTGTAGCCTTCTTGGTCGTCGAGAAGTTTTGACAGGCAAAGCAAAGTTTGGAATTTTTGGTGATGGTAAAGAGCTTCCGCAGCTAGCCTGGGCAAAAGCATTTCAAAATGGCGATTTTAGATCTGGGTATTACAGAGATCAAACTTTTATGATGGCCATTGGAAAACTAAGTATTGAACAGTTTTTTGCAGGGCTTTATGGAACTACTGATATAAATCAAGACCCGATGAGTGCAGGTCGACAAATGGGTGGTCATTTTACAACCCACTCTCTAGATGATAATTTTAACTGGAAAAATTTAACAGAACAGAAAAATTCAAGCTCTGACATTTCACCAACGGGAGCCCAAATGCCACGATTATTAGGTTTGGCACAAGCATCTAAAGTCTATCGTAGCCTCAAAAATATCGATTCAGAAAAATTTTCTAATTCTGGTAATGAAGTTGCTTGGGGTACCATTGGAAACGCCAGTACTAGTGAAGGGGTGTTTTTTGAAACAATTAACGCCGCTGGAGTACTTCAAGTTCCTATGGTTATTAGTGTTTGGGATGACGAATATGGTATTTCTGTACATGCAAAACATCAAACTACAAAAGAAAATATTTCTGAAATTTTAAAAGGATTTCAAAGAGATGAACACCATAAAGGCTACGAGATTTTAAGAGTTAAAGGCTGGGATTATGTCGAGCTCATTAACACCTATCAAAAAGCCAGTCAAATCGCAAGAGCTGAACACGTTCCTGTTATGATTCATGTAAATGAACTTACACAACCACAAGGACATTCTACATCGGGTTCTCATGAAAGGTACAAGACTTCTACTCGATTAAAATGGGAACAATCTAACGATTGTAATGTTAGATTTCGCGATTGGATTATTTCTAATGACATCGCTACTGAAGAAGAAATTACAGCAATAGATCGTAATGCAAAAAAGAACGTTAAAGAAGGAAAGTTAAAAGCATGGAAAGAATTTTCTGCGCCTTTAAAAAGTGAAAAACAGGAGGCATTAAAACTGATGAAAGCTGCAGCTGTATCGACATCACAAAGTGCATTCATAAATAAATTAATTTCTCAACTGGAGGCCATTAATGATCCGTTGCGAAAAGATATTTTAAGCATATCTCGAAATATTTTAAAACACCTAATCCACGAAAAATCTTCAGGAAAAGATAACTTAGTTCAATGGGTTAACTCCTATTTTGAAGACATTCAACCTAAATACAGTACTCTTCTTTACAGTGAATCCGCTACAAGAGCAACTAATATTTCTGAAGTACTCCCTGTATTTGATGACACATCCAAACTTGTTGATGGTCGTGTTATCTTGCGTGATAATTTTGATAAAATTTTAAGTAAATACCCTGAAGTCCTTATTTTTGGAGAAGATACAGGAGCTATTGGAGATGTTAATCAAGGGCTAGAAGGGCTACAAGAAAAGTTTGGAGAACTCAGAGTTTCTGATACAGGAATTCGTGAGACGACTATCATTGGTCAAGGCATTGGAATGGCTTTACGAGGTCTTAGACCCATAGCCGAAATTCAATATCTAGATTATATGCTCTATGCAATTCAAATCATAAGTGATGATTTGTCAACCTTACATTACCGGACGTTTGGAAAACAAAAGGCACCACTAATTATTAGAACGCGTGGACACCGTTTAGAAGGTATCTGGCACTCAGGGTCACAACTTGGAGGTATTCTTAACCTTATTAGAGGCGTTTTTATTTTGGTACCAAGAAACATGACCAAAGCTGCTGGATTTTACAATACACTTTTAGAAAGTGACCAACCTGCACTGGTTGTGGAATGTCTAAATGGTTACCGTTTAAAAGAAAAAGAACCTTCAAATTTAGGCGAATTCAGAACGCCTGTTGGTCTTGTGGAAACCATCAAGCAAGGGGCTGACATTACGATAGTATCTTATGGGTCAACCCTACGTATTGTAGAACAAGCTGCTAAAGAATTATTAGAAGTTGATATTGATGTAGAAATCATTGACATCCAATCCCTCATCCCTTTTGATCTTAAAAAAGACATTTCAAAAAGTGTTGAAAAAACAAACCGTCTTCTAATTGTTGATGAAGATGTTCCTGGAGGCGCTTCCGCTTACATACTTAATGAAGTTTTACAACATCAAAACATATATAAAAATTTAGATAGTAAACCACAATTGCTCACTGCTAAAGAACACCGGCCAGCATATGGAACAGATGGTGATTATTTCAGTAAACCCTCTAAAGATGATGTGTTTGAGGTCGTTTATATGATGTTTCATGAAGTGGATCCTTCCTCCTTTCCTAAATTAAGATAATAACATTGGCTTCATTGATTTGAATTTACTTTGCATTTGCAAAGCTTAGCGTAAAATCGTAACATTACACTTCATAATCATTGAAGAACTGTCCTATGAAAAGTCAAGACATTACCCCAAAAGACTCCGAAAACAACACAATTATTGAAAATAAAGAGTTGAGTCTTTTGGCAGCACTTGTTCCTGTGTTTGCGCTAGTGGGAATGCTTTTTTATAATGTATTTTATGTCTTTGGAGATGACGCTCTAAGTGGTAGTAACCAATTTATATTGATTTTAGGTGCTGCTGTTGCTGCTGTTGTTGGGTTTTATAATAAAGTGAGTTATAAAAAAATGTTAGACGAAGTGGCCGAAAATGTAAAATCAACAACAGGTGCACTGTTGATTTTATTAATGGTCGGATCATTGGCTGGAACTTGGCTGATTAGTGGTGTCATCCCCTCTATGATTTATTATGGATTACAAATATTAAACCCTACTATATTTTTGGCGGCTTGTGTCGTGATTTGTGCAATAATTTCTATTGCAACTGGGAGTAGTTGGACCACGTCAGCTACCGTGGGAATTGCTTTAATTGGAATTGGAAACACCTTAGGTATTTCACCTGGAATGACAGCAGGAGCTGTGTTATCTGGAGGATATTTTGGAGATAAAATGTCGCCGCTTAGTGACACTACAAACTTAGCTCCAGCTATGGCGGGCAGCGAATTGTTTGATCATATAAAATACATGGCCTATACCACAGTACCTACGATCATAATTACCTTAATTATATTTTTGATAATAGGCCTAAATATAGATACTACTGGGACGCCAGATATTTCTGACAAGCTTCAGGCTATAGAAAGTGCCTTTAATATTTCACCATGGTTGTTTAGTGTACCCATTTTAGTGATTGTCTTAATCGTAAAAAAAACACCACCATTAATAGCATTATTAATTGGAACCTTACTGGGCGCTATTGCAGCTATTATTGCACAACCAGAGATTATAAAAGCCATTGCTCAAACAGATACTCTTAGTTTTGAAGCCGCTTACAAAGGGGTTATGAAAGCAATTACTGTTGATACTGCCGTTGAAACGACTAGCGTAGAACTTAATGATTTATTTACTTCTGGTGGAATGAATGGTATGTTGGGTACGATTTGGTTAATCGTTTGTGCCATGGTATTTGGTGGCGTAATGGATGCTATAGGAGCGCTCTCTAGAATCAGTAAAGCACTACTAAGCTTAGCGACCACTACCTTTGGTTTATTTGCAAGCACCGTTGCCAGTTGTTTGGCACTTAATGTTACCGCCTCCGATCAATACCTAGCCTTAGTAGTTCCAGGAAAAATGTTTAAGAAAGCTTATAAAGATCGAGGACTTGCTCCTGAAAACTTAAGCCGTACCCTTGAAGATTCTGGAACTGTAACCTCCGTATTAGTCCCCTGGAACACTTGTGGTGCATACCAAAGTGGTGTATTAGGCGTTTCCGTAGCAGATTATTTTGTTTATGCGTTTTTCAATTGGATCAGTCCATTTATGACACTTCTGTTTGCTGCATTTTCGATCAAGATCAAACAACTAAGAACTCCTTAAATTCTGTTAAATCATAAAGCATCATTTATACTTATAGCTGTATAAGAAATTATAATTTTTGAATGCGTTTTGACACTGTTTCATAACGTATATTTACATCAAATAATTTAATTCACCTTAAAAATATATATTATGGCATTTGTAGGAAAAAAATTCCCGAATTTAAGCGTAGACGCAATGAATGAAATGGGCGATACTTTTAAAGTAAACGTTCTAGAAGAAGCAATCAACAATAAGAAAAAAGTACTTTTATTCTGGTATCCAAAAGATTTTACTTTTGTATGTCCAACTGAACTACACGCTTTTGAAGCAGCAAAAGCTGAATTTGAAAAAAGAAATACAATTTTAATTGGCGCATCATGTGATACTCCAGAAGTGCATTTTGCATGGTTATCTACTGCAAAAGACAACGGAGGTATTGAAGGTGTTACCTACCCTATTTTAGCGGATTCTAACAGAAATTTAGCTTCCACACTTGGTATTTTAGATATCTCGGAGGAAACGTACAACGAAGAAACTGGAGTGGTTCTCGTAGAAGGTGATAACGTGACTTATAGAGCAACTTACATTATTGATGAAGAAGGAACAGTGGTTCACGAAAGTGTTAACGATATGCCACTTGGTCGAAATGTAGCTGAGTTTTTAAGACTGATTGATGCCTACACACACGTACAAGAAAAAGGAGAAGTATGTCCCGCAAACTGGGAAGAAGGTAAAGATGCCATGCAAGCCAATGCTAAAGGAGTTGCAAGCTATTTAGCTTCTCACTAAAAACTAGGAATCATGCAAGAACTTTCTGAAGATAATTTACAAGCTATTATTTCTGACAATTCATTTGTGGTCGTACAATACTCCGCAACATGGTGTGGAAATTGTAGAATTATGAAACCAAAATTCAAAAAACTAGCTTCTGAAATGCCAGAAGCAACTTTTGTAATTGTGGATGCAGAAAAATTTCCTGAGAGTCGAAAACTCGCTACGGTGGACAATTTACCCACATTTGCGGTTTTTAAATCAGGTCAATTTATAAACCAAACGCAAACAAACAAGTTTGACGTGCTAAAAGATCTTGTTGATGAAGCTGCCAGTAATTAAACATTTAACGCAATTTATTGAGGCAAACGATGAAGATTATATCGTTGAAACCCTTGAAACTTTAGAAGCACTCACGGAAGTTCCAAGTCTTAAAGATGAAGAATTGGATGTGATTGGAGAATTGATTTCCAATATGTACGGTGCTCTTGAAGTACATAAAATGATTAAAGACGGTACGCCACAAAAAGAGGCGTTGAATAGCTTTATGAAACGTGTCTTAGGGTCTATTGACTCCTAAAAAAGTTTTCATAAATTAAGCCGCTTCTCTTAAGAAGCGGCTTTTTTTTGGTATATTTAAATCTAGAAAATGCCCCAAACGCCAATTCTTCAGAACCAAAATCAGTTGAATGTGAACTGAATATTCTAAAATTAGAATTATGAAACCTATAGAGACCAAAGAAGATATTCAGCTTTTAGTCCATACCTTTTATTCAAAAATTAGAACTGATGAATTGTTGGGTCCTATATTTAATTCTCGTATAAGTGAGAATCAGTGGCCATTTCATTTAAAAAAATTAACTAGTTTTTGGGAGTCCAATTTATTTGGAGTTAATAATTATAAAGGGAGTCCTACAAAGAAACACCTTAAAGTAGACAAAAATTTAGACTATGGTATTGACATGCTTCATTTTGGTAAATGGCTGCAATTATGGGTAGAAACAATCAACGAGTTGTTTGTAGGCGACAGAGCGGATAAAGCAATCTACATGGCACGTAAAATGGCGACAGGTCAGTATTTGACCTTGTGGAAACATAAACCTAATCACAAAAAGTAAGTATAAAAAAAGAGCCTTCTTAATTAAGAAGGCTCTTGAATTATAAGACTTAGTTGGGACTATTTCCCGTCCATTTTGTCTTTAAGTGCTTGTAAAGCATCATTCGCATCTCCTA
>JABAYZ010000012.1:0-363 GCA_018608735.1 Flavobacteriaceae bacterium
AGTCTATTATCATTATAGAAAATGGTGTTTGTCCGATACATTAAAAACTAGTTGGATACAATTTCTTAAAATTCATAAACAAGATTTAGACCTTTCTAGTGTCGATTTAGACGGCAGTCATACACCAGCAATAAGAGGCGGAGTTGAGGTTGAATATCAAGGGAGGAAAAAACGAAAAACGACTAATGCACTATATCTTACAGATAGACAAGGTGTGCCTGTAGCGATGAGTGATCCCGTAGCAGGAAACCATAATGATCTCCACGAGATTGAAGTGCAATTTGAGGTAGTAATCGAAACCCTTGAACAAGCAGAGATTCCTATTGAGGGACTTTTCTTAAATGCAGATGCTGGCTTTGATTC
>JABAYZ010000012.1:373-843 GCA_018608735.1 Flavobacteriaceae bacterium
TCTTGCTTTCATCGTCATAGCGATCAAAAAAAATATAAAACGTGAAAAATCAAAAGTTTAAATCACTTCCATATCAAAAAACGGGTCGAACAGTACAAATATGACTCGTACATGGTCTGAATTTACGACGAACTGTACCAGATTCTAATTTAATGGTGATATCCTCTGATTTATTAATTTTATCCAGTTTGTTGTTTATATATTTTTTAAGATTAGAATATATGTTTAATGTACTCGATGAAGATTCCATTAAAATGGGTTGTGTTTCTATGAAGGTGTAGTTCCCTCCAACTTTTAAGTCAATTGTAGATTGTGCAATTCCATAAAAAGAACACACAAATAAGGTTAATACGATTGTAAGGTTTTTCATAATATGCGTTTTTTGGTTGACCCAAAACTAGATGGCTCTATGGGTCTTTTCCAAAAAAATGTCGTGAATGACAGGTCTTATAACGTGAAAGGTGAATTGG
>JABAYZ010000012.1:853-6559 GCA_018608735.1 Flavobacteriaceae bacterium
CATTACCGATAATTATTTGAACGAAACCCGCTTTGCACAAAGCTTTGCACGGGGAAAATTCAGGATCAAAAAATGGGGGAAAGTCCGGATAACAAGAGAATTAAAGGCACGCCAAGTTTCTGAGTTTAATATAAAAATTGGACTTAAAGAGATCAGTGTCGAAGAATATGAGCTTGTCTTTGAAACTATTTTTCAAAAAATAAAGCAGGCAGTAGGGCACAATACTCCTGTAGTTCAAAAGAAAAAAATATCAGACTACCTCTTTTATCGAGGCTGGGAAAAGCAAAAGGTTTACGATGCCTTACGAGACCTTTAGTGCATGTTATTCTTTTACAGTTCGCGATAATTCATTTCGTTCAATAGTGTGTTCTGGACGAGTCCATTTTGGTTTTTCTCCAATAGCTTCTAATTTAGAAGAATCGGCTTCAACCGTTTCTGGCTGGCTTTTTTTAACAAAGGGAGCTTGGGCTTTTAATCCAAGGCTTTTAAATAAGTCCATATCACTATTGATATCGGGATTAGGTGTTGTCAATAATTTATCCCCTGCAAAAATTGAATTAGCTCCAGACATAAAACAAAAAGCTTGACCTTCTGGAGACATTTCGGTTCGTCCAGCCGATAAACGAACCTGAGTTGTTGGCATTATTATTCTTGTAGTAGCAACCATTCGAACCATGTCCCAAATTGCGATAGGTTCTTGTTCTGCAAGAGGTGTACCTTCAACAGCTACTAAAGCGTTTATAGGGACCGATTCCGGATAAGGCTCAAGAGATGATAAAGCAACTAACATGTTGATTCGATCATCAATGGATTCTCCCATTCCTATAATGCCGCCAGAACACACTGTTACATTTGTTTTTCGAACATTATCTATTGTATCCAGTCGATCTTGGTAAGCTCGTGTAGAAATTACATCTTTATAATAATCTTCAGAAGTGTCTAGGTTATGATTATATGCATATAGTCCAGCTTCAGCTAATCGTTTGGCTTGATTCTCTGTAATCATTCCTAAAGTGCAGCATACTTCCATTTTCAATTTATTAAGCGTACGAACCATTTCTAAAACTTGGTCAAACTCTTGACCATCTTTTACATTTCTCCAAGCAGCACCCATACAAACTCTAGAAGACCCCGATGCTTTTGCACGTAAAGCTTGAGCTTTGACAGTTTGTACACTCATCAAATCATTACCCTCCAATCCTGTATGGTAACGTGCAGCTTGTGGGCAGTATCCACAATCTTCTGGACAGCCACCCGTTTTGATAGAAATCAATGTACTGACCTGAACCACATTTGGATCGTGATGAAGGCGGTGTGTGCTCGCTGCCTGAAAAACAAGATCCATTATTGGTTTATCATAAATAGCTCGAATCTCGTTGGTTGTCCAGTCTTTTCTAGTATTACTCATAGGTATAAATTATATTCAAAAATAAGAAATTCTATTTAGCTAAAAATACTAAATTTTACTTATTAAAACACTTACAGCGCTCCCGCCAAAACCAACAGCATTGACTAAAATATTTTGAATTTTTTTTGGTTCAAAAGAATGCGTAGCATAGGGCGATGATATAAATTCTTGGTGTTCTAACATCAAGAGTGCAAATTCTATACTTAATGCTCCAGAGGCTCCAAAAGTATGGCCAATTATCGCCTTATTTCCCGTAAGAGCTGGAATTGCAGAACCAAAAACAGTTTGTATAGCGTTGTATTCGGATTGATCGCCCTTGATAGTTCCAGGAGCATGCATCACAATTATATCGACCTCCTCTAGAGGTAAATCATCAAGGGCAGATACCATTGCTTCTTGAAAACAAAGTCCATCAACCGATAGTGCTGCACCATGTGAAATAGATTCTGTTGCATACCCAATTCCCTTAATCACCGCTTTGGTTTGAGGTGAAATTTCTCTTTCTAAAGCCAAAACACAAGCACCTTCTCCTAAAATCATACTGTTCTGATTTTTAGAGAAATCTAACGCACGACATACCCCATCTTTAGCATATACTTTTAGAGCTTTCATTTGAGCAATTGTAAAGGGTGTCAAGGGAGCTTCACTTCCGCCAACCAAGAAGTGATCAACTCTTCCAGATTCAATCCAAGCCACACCGTTAATTAATGCCTGAAGGGCTGATGAGCATGTCATAGAATGAGAAATCACGGGCCCTTTTATTCCAATATCCTGAGCAACCCACGATGCTAAATTCCCTAGCGTTGTTGTTGGTGAGCTTAAAGGGGATAATTTTTTTCCATTCAAATAATCAGAAAAATAACCTTCGAATAAACCCGTTGCACCTCGAGAAGAACCTAAATTAACACCGATCCGCTGCTTATCCCAATCTAAATTCTCCATGGCTCTTCTAGAGGCTATAATTGCATAAATAACCGAGGAATCTAATTTTTTATATTTTGGGTTTTGTTCTTTTAGGCTTTCACAAAGTTGATTATCATCTTCAGTCAATACTGCTGCATAATAGTTTTCTTTCTTTTGAAAAAAAGAAGTTCTTGCTTGCATTTTATTCCATATTTTTTTAGCATCTGTTCCCAAAGGAGAAAGGGAACCGTACGATCGAATAGCTATAGGTTTCATCTTGTTCTGGTTTATTGTTGACCCTCGTTATGTTTCATTCTAAATAACCTTTAAAGAATTAGGTTAAAGTATTCCAAGTGCTTCTTCAATCGTTTTATATATTTTTTCAAGCTCTTCAACTGTTATTACATAGGGTGGTAATATATAAATCGTGTTGCCTAAGGGGCGAAGGAAAACACCATTGTCCATAAAAAATTGAAATAATTGGTCTCTAACTGATCCATATCGATCCATTTGTGTTTCCAAGTCTAAAGCAAAAATAACTCCAAGAACTCTAGTTTTATCAACCTTAGGGTGTGTTTTGATTTTTGCTTCAAAAGCAAGATGTGCTCGATTTATTAATTGTATTCCTTGTTGTATTTCAGTAGTTTGAAATAACTCAATTGCCGCCAATGCTGCACAACAAGCTAATGGATTTGCAGTATAGGTATGTCCATGAAATAAACCTTTGGCATTTTTGTCAGACAAAAATGCTTCGAAAATTTGCTCAGAACAGGTTGTAATCGCCATAGGCATTAATCCAGCAGTAAGGGCCTTTGACAAGCAGATGATATCCGGTTTAATGGTGATTTGATCTGAGGCGAAAGGAGTTCCTGTTTTTCCAAATCCGGTCATTACTTCATCGGCAATTTTCAAAACATTGTATTGTTTACAGAGTTTCAACAAAGCGCAAATTCCATCTGCAGGATAAATATGCATGGCTGCAGCGCCTTGAACTAAAGGTTCATAAATAAACCCCGCAATATCTCCCTCTTGCAACAACTCTTCAAATGATTTTAGAACCTCTGATAAATTTTCAGAATTAGGAACAGGAATTCGTTTCACATCAATAAAAAAATCTTCAAATGCGCCGTTATAAACAGAAAGTCCTGAAACCGACATAGCACCAAAAGTGTCTCCATGAAAACCATTATCAAGCGCTACAAAAACATTTTTTTTTACACCCTGATTATGATGATACTGTATTGCCATTTTTAAAGCGACATCTACTGCGGTCGAACCGTTATCACTGAAAAAAAGACGGTTTTGATTATAGGGCAATATAGGGATCAAAGCTTCTGACAAGGCCACAGCTGGTTCGTGAGTAAATCCAGCAAAAACTACTTGGTCCAACGTTTGCATTTGCATGGCAACTGGGTTGGTTATTTTAGGATTACAATGCCCATATACTGCGGTATACCAAGAAGATATTCCATCGATATAACGATTTCCTTGATCGTCTTTGAGGTAAACACCCGAAGCCGACGAAATTCCCAACGCATGGGGGTGAATTTGATGCTGAGTTAATGGGTGCCAAATATGTTTAGAATCTCGAAGTTTTAAACTCATAAATTTTTAAGGTTTTGAGTAAACAAAGAGGCATAATGTTCGACTACTTTAGAGTCAATTAATACTTCTTCATTTATTCTGCCAATGATGGGGATTTTGGTTTTTATTGATATAATTGACTCTGTACTTTGGTGTTCATTACCGCTAAAAATTATTCCTGCAACTTTTAAATTTCGATTTCTCAGTGCTTCAATCGTCAATAAAGTATGGTTGATACTACCCAAATAATGTCTTGATACTAAAACTATTTTATCTTCAGGAAGTATTAAATCTGCTACCGTTTGTCGATCATTAAGAGGAACTAGTAATCCCCCTGCTCCTTCAATCACAAGATTGTTATTTGTTTTTGGGCGAACTATCTTTTGAATTTCTATTTTAATTTCTTCAAGTGCTGCTGCTGCATGTGGGCTCATCGGAGTTTGCAAGCACACTCCTTCAGGGTGCAATGTTGTTGTATCCATTGCACCTACAAGTGCTTTAATTTTTATCGTGTCACTGTTCTCAAGATCTCCTGCCTGAATGGGTTTCCAATAGTCTGCGCCTAGGGCTTTGACAACTATTGCAGAGACTAGTGTTTTTCCAACTTCTGTTGAAATACCCGTTATAAAAAAACTATTCGCCATGTTGATGCTCTTTAAATGCTTCTAAAAGTTGCGTGATTTGATTAAAACTATTGAAACTGTGTATGCAAAATCGCAAGCGTTCTTTTCCAATCTGAACGGTTGGCGCAAGAATTGGGCGAATATCAAACCCTTGTTGTTGCAGGAGTATTGCTAATTTCTTCGTTTCTAAAGTACCGCCAATAATTGCACAATGGATAGCAGAATCACTTTCAATGAAAAATTCTTGTAAGTCCAAACGCTTTAGCTCTTTTTTGAAAAAAATAATATTTTTTCTTAGCGTACTTATTGAATTATTGTCTTCTTCAAGAAATAAATAAACTCTTAGTGTTTTGAGAATACAATAAGGCGGTAATGCTGTGGTATATATAAATGCTCTAGAAAAATTAAATAAGTATTCTTTTAACTTTTGACTCCCTACTATAGCAGCTCCTTGACTTCCAAGGGCTTTTCCAAAGGTGTGGATTCGAGCAAAAATTTTATCCTGTATTCCTAGTTCCTGAGCTTTACCACACCCTGAATTCCCAAAAACTCCAGTTGCATGAGCCTCATCAAGAACTACTAAACAGTTGTATTTTTTTGCTAATTGAACCAGTTGAATTAAATCTGGTGTATCCCCATCCATTGAAAAAACAGATTCAGTTACAATATAAAAAACCGCATTTGGATCTTTAATCTTTAACCGCTTGATGCTCTCTTCTAGATCGAATAAGTCGTTATGTTTAAAAGAGTAGCTCTTAGCTAGACCGAGTTGAAGTCCTTCTCTAATAGAGGTATGGACTAACGCATCATATAGAACAATATCTCCTCTTTGAGGCACACATGACAAAAACCCTAAATTAGCATCATACCCTGAGTTAAATACTAAAGCTGCTTCAGTTTCATGAAAAACAGCAAGTTGATTTTCAAGTTGTTCTACAAGCTTAAAGTTCCCCGTCAATAATCTTGATCCAGTACTAGAGTATTGACCCAATTTTGAGCATTCATTTAATACAATTGACTCCAATTCACTATTAAGTGCAATTCCTAAATAATCATTTGAAGCAAAATCTATTTTATTTCGACTTAGGATAAGGGAACGTAAAGAACTAGTTTTTGCCCTGTTTTCTAATTTGGAATCTAACCTTTCTGGAAATCTCATATTCAAAGGTAAGAAGTAGATATGATAAA
>JABAYZ010000255.1 GCA_018608735.1 Flavobacteriaceae bacterium
ACAATGAATATTACAAGAGAAAACATTGACACGTTAAATGCCGTTGTTAAGATTGATATTGCGAAAGCTGATTATTCTGAAAACGTAGAGAAAATTTTAACTAATTACCGTAAAACAGCCAATATCCCTGGCTTTAGAAAAGGACAAGTCCCAATGGGCCTTGTTAAGAAACAGTATGGCAAGTCCGTTTTAGCAGATGAGGTTAATAAAACCCTTCAAGAGGCATTGGGAAAATACCTTACGGACGAAAAATTAGATGTTTTAGGAAACCCACTCCCAAAAGCTCAAGACGATTTGGACTGGGATAAAGAGGATTTTTCATTTGAATTTGAAATCGGACTAAGCCCAGAGTTCGATATCAAATTAAAAGCAAAAAAAGCACTTACTAAATATACAATTACTGCAGATAAAAAAATGATTGATGATCAAGTGATCAACATTCAAAAACAATACGGAAAACTCGTTGCCAAAACAGTAGTTGGGAATGACGACGAAGTGACTGGCGTATTTTTTAATGACGCAGAAGGCATCGAAGCAACAGCAACTTTGACCTTAGATAAATTAAAAGGAAAGTCAAATTTAAAAGCCTTTTCTGGAGCTAATGTTGATGACGTGTTGACGTTAGATACTAAAGGATTGTTTAATGACTCTCATGATCTAATGACCTATTTAAAGGTAGATCACGATACGGCACATGGACTTGACGTTCAGGTGACCTTTACAATCAGTGAAGTTAATACAAGAGAATTAGCAGAATTAGACCAAGAGTTGTTTGATAAGTTATTTGGTCCAGGAGTTGTAACTTCAGTGACAGAACTTAGAGCTAAAATTACAGAAGATGCTGAAAAGCAATTTGTACAACAAGCAGATCAAAAATTCTTGAATGATGTTACAGAGTATCTTGTAGAAAATACAAAATTTGATTTACCAGTGAAATTTCTTCAAAAATGGATTCAAACTGCTGGCGAAACAGAATTAAACGAGGCTCAAGCCAAAGAGGAATTTGAGAAGTCGGAAAAAAGTATGCGCTATCAGTTGATTGAAAGTAAGCTTATTGTAGAGAACAATCTTCAGGTTAATTTTGAAGATTTAAAAGCCTATACTTCCGAGATGATCAAAGGTCAGATGGCCCAGTACGGTCAAATGAATCCTACAGAAAAGGAAATTGATGATATCGTTGCACGTGTACTTTCAAATCAAGACGAAGTGAAACGAATTTCTGAGCAATTAACAAGTCAGAAATTATTAGATTTCTATAAAGAAAACACAAATTTTAAAGCTAAAAAATTAACCTACGAAGCTTTCGTTAAAGAAGTTTATGGGAAGTAATTTTTATAAATAATTAAGCAAAAAACACTTTTTAGGAAGTGTTTTTTTATACCTTTAAAGCAAATTAGAAATAGTATTATATTTACATTCTAAAAACCTAAAAAAAGCATTATGGATTACGGAAATGAATTTAAAAAATTCGCCATCAAAGATCAAGGGATTAGCAGCACTTACTATGATAAAATAGTAAGCAGCATGACACCAATGGGTTTGACACCGAATATTATTGAAGAACGTCAAATGAATGTTGCTGTTTTTGATGTATTTTCAAGACTAATGATGGATCGTATTATATTTATGGGCACAGCGATCAATGATCAAGTTGCCAATATTATTCAAGCACAACTCCTGTTTTTAGAAAGTACTGATGCGGCCAAAGACATTCAAATATACATCAACTCTCCAGGAGGAAGTGTGTATGCAGGCCTTGGAATTTATGACACGATGCAGTTGATTAAGCCCGATGTAGCAACGATTTGTACAGGAATGGCAGCTTCTATGGGTGCAGTCTTATTATGTGCTGGAGCCAAAGGCAAACGTAGCGGATTGACACACTCAAGAGTCATGATTCACCAACCTCTAGGCGGTGCGCAAGGCCAAGCCAGTGATATCGAAATTACTGCACGTGAGATTTTAATTTTAAAAGAAGAACTCTACAATATAATCAGTAAACACTCAGGTCAAGATTACGACAAAGTATATGCAGATAGTGACCGTGATTATTGGATGAAATCCGATAAAGCTTTAGAATACGGAATGATTGATGAAATCTTAACTCGAAGCTAAAAACTCCCCAAATACGTTATGGCAAAAGAAGAATTAGACTGTTCATTTTGCGGCAAGAAAAAAGCCGACACCAATTTACTCATTGCAGGGATTGATGCGCACATTTGCGATCGTTGTATAGAACAAGCCAATGGCATTGTTATAGAAGAAGCGAAACAAGATAAAAGCAGCGGTCTCACTTCAGATGTCATGCTGAAAAAGCCACAAGAAATCAAAGCCTTTTTGGACGCGTATGTTATTGGTCAAGAACAAACCAAGAAAGTAATGTCTGTAGCCGTTTATAACCATTACAAGCGTTTATTGCAGCCGCCAAATGAGAATGACATTGAAATTCAAAAAAGTAATATTATAATGGTAGGGCAAACAGGGACAGGAAAAACCTTGATGGCCAAAACCATAGCAAAAATGCTTAACGTTCCACTGGCAATTGTAGATGCTACGGTATTAACCGAAGCCGGTTATGTCGGAGAAGATGTAGAGAGTATGCTTACACGTTTGCTACAAGCAGCCGATTATGATCAAGAAAAAGCGGAACGCGGAATTGTATTTATCGATGAAATTGATAAAATAGCTCGAAAAAGTGATAACCCCTCCATTACACGAGATGTGTCTGGAGAAGGTGTTCAACAAGCACTTTTAAAACTATTAGAAGGCACCGTTGTGAATGTCCCACCAAAAGGTGGCCGAAAACATCCAGATCAAAAATTTATAGAAGTCAACACAGAAAATATTTTATTCATCGCTGGCGGCGCATTTGATGGCGTAGACCGGCATATTTCTAAGCGACTCAATATGTCGGCAATTGGCTACAAAGCGTCGCATGACGAAGAACAAATAGACCCTGAAAACTTAGTGCAATACATCACTCCAAAAGATTTAAAAGATTTTGGATTAATCCCCGAAATTATTGGGCGTTTACCCGTGTTGACCTACATGAACCCTTTGGATGAGAAAACCTTAAGAGCAATTTTGACAGAACCTAAAAATTCGCTTATTAAACAATATAAAAAGCTTTTTGAGATGGATGAAATTGCGCTCTCGTTTAAAGACGATGCGTTAAATTTAATTGTTAAAAAAGCCATTGAATATAAACTTGGTGCTCGTGGATTACGATCCTTGTGTGAAGAAATTTTAACCGATGCGATGTTTGATCTTCCTAGCACTGATGAAACCGTTTTGGTTGTTGATAAAGCCTATGTTAAAAAACACTTGACACGAACACAAGTTAAACGTCTTAAAGCCGTTTCTTAATTCATTTCTAAAAGCTCCTCTAAAAACTGACGAGAATTGGACAATCGAGGAACCTTATGTTGACCTCCCAATTTGTTGTTGCGTTTCATCCATTTATAGAACAACCCCTCTTGTGCAATATGAATTTTAGGGATATTTAAAGTCATGTTGTTATAGCGTTTAGCTTCATAATCAGAATTTAGAGACTTCAAAGAATTATCTAAGAGTTCTACAAAATACTGCAAATCTTTAGGCGGCGTTTTGAATTCTATAATCCACTCGTGGGCTCCTTTGGTTTTTCCGTCCATAAACACAGGTGCTGCTGTATAATCGATAACTTCCGCTTGAGTTTTTTTACTGACTATATTTATCGCCTTATCTGTGTTTTCAATGATCAGCTCTTCGCCAAAAACATTAATAAAATGTTTCGTTCTTCCCGTAACTTTAATACGATAAGGAGACGTGGAAGTAAACGTCACAGTATCCCCAATTTTATAGCGCCATAACCCCGCATTGGTCGTCACTATAATAGCATAATTCTCCCCTTTTTCAACTTCCGATAAAGGGATTACTTTTTCAGTTGGACTGCCATAAGTTTTCATTGGGATAAACTCATAAAAAATACCATAATCTAACATTAACAAAAGTTCGTCAGAATGGTTGCGGTCTTGAATCGCAAAAAAGCCTTCGGAAGCATTGTATATTTCATAATACTTCACCGATTTTGAAGGAATGATGGATTTAAATTGATCAACATAAGGCAAGAAACTAACCCCGCCATGAAAATAGACTTCTAGATTTGGCCAAACGTCTAAAATTGTTTTAGTGCCAGAAGTTTCTAAAACGTTGTTAAGTAGTACCAACATCCAAGACGGAACACCAGCTAAACTGGTTACATTTTCATTAACCGTTTCATTAACGATCGCCTGCATTTTATATTCCCAATCACTCATCAAGGAAACCTTATTACTCGGCGTACTGCTAAATTCTGCCCAAAACGGCATGTTGTGAATCAATATAGCAGACAAATCGCCAAACATGGTTCCGTTTTCTTCATATAGTTCCTTGCTGCCACCCAAGCGTAAATTTTTTCCATCAAAGAGTGTGGAATCTTCATTGTTATTCAAATACATACATAATAAATCCTTACTCGCTGCATAGTGACAATCTTCTAATGAATCAATACTAACAGGTAAAAACTTGCTTTTTGCACTGGTTGTTCCACTCGATTTTGCAAACCATTTGATTGGTTTTGGCCAAAATATATTTTTTTCACCTTTTCGTGAGCGTTCAATTAAATCTTGATAATCTTCATAGGTTGAAATCGGAATGCGCTGAGCAAAATCGCGGTAATTACGAATCGATTTAAAATCATAGGTTTTTCCAATTTCGGTATCTTTAGAAATCGACACCAAATTCATAAGCAGTTCATTTTGAACCTCATGAGGGTATTTAAGAAACAAATCAATTTGATGAAATCGTTTCTTTAAAAACCATGATGCCACAGAATTTACTAATGGAATTGCCATATAATTGTATATATTTACAATGCTAAATGTAATAAAAATCTGCTAATGCTCTATCAAGGTGTTTTGACTAAAATGGAAACCGAGTTTTCTCAACCGATTCAATATTTTTTAGTACTTGAAAATGATGTACTGAATATGAATCAATTATTAAACAAGACACTAACACTCTCTTTTATAAAGTATCAGTGTTTAAATTGTAGTAGTGAGGCCCCTATTTTTAGACAAGGTTTTTGCAAATCTTGTTTTTTCGAATTACCACAAGCAGCCGATTGGATTATGCGCCCCGAACTCAGCAAAGCACATCTCGATCAAGAAGATCGCGATTTGGAGTATGAAAAACGGGTGCAGCTTCAGTCCCATATTGTGTATTTGGCCAATTCTAGTAATGTCAAAGTAGGCGTCACTCGTAAAACTCAAGTCCCCACACGTTGGATCGATCAAGGGGCACAAGAAGCCCTAGAAATTGTAGAGGTTCCGAACCGCTATTTGGCAGGAGTTACGGAGGTTGCGCTTAAAAAATATGTAAGCGATAAAACCAATTGGCGCGAAATGCTCAAAGGGATTGCATCCGATGAAAACTTGGAAGATTGGCGCGAACGTTTATCGGCCTATATTCCTGAAGAATCAAAACCCTATTTTTTAGCCAACCAAAAACCACTCAAATTAGAATTTCCTGTTGAAAAATACCCGGAGAAACCCAAAAGTTTAAACCTGACAAAAACACCCCTTTACTCGGGAGTCCTAAAAGGCGTTAAAGGACAATACCTTATTTTTGATGACAACACCGTTTTTAACGTGAGAAGCAATGAAGGTCTGGTTGTAGGCTTAAACGTGTCTTAAGTTGACTTTTCAAACGACTGTGAAATTGTCAATAAATACTTAGGCAAACCCATAGTATTAATTTTTCTTTTACTTAATTTGCTAGATCATATGACGCACGAAAAAACGGTTTTAATTGGGATTGGAAGTAACACAGGGGATAAAACAAACCTCCTTCAATCGGCCATTGATGCGATCCATACTCAAATTGGCAGTATCGATCAGCTTTCTAGGTTGTATCAAACACCCGCTTTAGGGTTTGAAGGTGCAGATTTCATCAATGGATGCCTAAAAGTAAATACGCAACTTGAAGCCACACAAGTACTAGATAAACTATTGGCTATTGAGCAAAATTTAGGGCGAACTCGTTACGATGACGGTCAGTACCATTCGCGCACCATTGACCTAGACCTGTTGTTTTATGAAACGTTGATTTCTAAATCAGAACGTTTGGAGTTGCCACATCCAAGACTGCAGGACCGTCGTTTTGTACTGCAACCCTTAGCAGATATTGCCTCCGATTTTGAACATCCTGTTTTAAAACATACCATTGGAAAACTGCTCGAAATTTGCAATGATGAGAGTATTGTATCGCCTTTAGAGGACCGGTTGACAAATCCGATGCAAGCCTTTGATTTTTCAAACTATAATTTCATCGCTATTGAAGGAAATATAGGCGCCGGAAAAACAAGTTTGGCACACATGATGGCTCATGATTTTAATGCCAAAAAAATTCTGGAGCGTTTTGCAGACAATCCTTTTTTACCAAAATTCTATGAAGATGCGACCCGCTATGCCTTTACTTTAGAAATGTCTTTCTTGGCC
>JABAYZ010000041.1 GCA_018608735.1 Flavobacteriaceae bacterium
CCACTTTTGTGGGCTATGATTGCTGATGTCGCAGATTTTTCTGAATGGAAAAATAACCGAAGAGCAACAGCTATTATATTTTCTGCTATGATGGTTGGGCTTAAATTAGGCCTTACTATTGGAAGTTCATTGGTAACTCAAATTCTGTCTTCATATGGCTATGTTGCAAACAGCGAATTGGGACAATCCTCCGAAGCAATATTGGGAACTAAACTTCTTGTTAGTGTCTATCCAGCAATACCATTTTTGTTAGGAGTAGTACTGTTATTTTTCTATGAAATAAATAAAAGCATGGAAACTCAAATTGAATCAGATTTAAAACAAAGACGTAATAATTAATACGATGCCTGAAGATCCTATAGACCATATTGATTTTGAAAAATTAAATAACAAAGCCTTATCAAGGCCTTTGGTAAGCCATATTTATACAGCTGACCCTTCAGCTCACTTTTTTAATGGTAAAATTTATATTTACCCCTCTCATGATATTGATGCTGGAGATGCTTTTGACGATTTAGGAAGTCATTTTGCCATGGAAGACTATCATGTAATTTCAATGGACTCTATAGACAGCGAAGCAGTTGACAATGGGGTTGCATTGCATGTCGATGATGTTCCATGGGCTCAGCAACAAATGTGGGCTCCAGATGCCAATGAAAAAGATGGAACGTTTTACCTTTTCTTTCCTGCCAAAGATTACAACGGTATTTTCAGGATTGGAGTTGCCGTAAGCGATAGCCCAACAGGTCCTTTTAAAGCCCAACCTAATGCAATAAAAGATAGCTTTTCAATTGATCCAGCTGTATTTAAGGATGATGACGGTAGTTATTATATGTACTTTGGTGGACTTTGGGGAGGACAACTTCAGCGTTGGCAAACAGGTCAATTTAAGGCAGAAAACCCCGAAAGTCCTACGGCTTTTATTCCAGCAGATGATGAGCCAGCATTATTGCCGTATGTAGCAAAAATGTCAGAGGATTTATTGGAGTTTGATGAAAAACCAATAGCGATTCAAATCCTTGATGAAAATGGAGATTTACTCCTCGCAGGAGATCATGATCGACGATTTTTTGAGGCTGCTTGGATGCACAAACACAATGGATTATATTATTTTTCATATTCTACAGGGGATACACATTATATTTGTTATGCTGTGGGAGATAACCCCTATGGACCGTTTACTTACAAAGGAAGAATTTTAAATCCGGTTGTGGGATGGACTTCTCACCACTCTGTTTGTAAAATCGAAGATAAAACCTATTTATTTTATCACGATTCATCCCTTTCCAAAGGCATAACACACTTGAGGTGTATTAAAGTTGCAGAAATTAAATACCGAGAGGATGGTTCAATAATTACCCTAGATCCTTACTCGAACACATAAGTCAAATATAATTATATTTACAAAGTAAACCCAATGGCTCAAAAATATCATATAGGATTCGATTTAGGAAGCTCTTCTGTAAAAGTGGCACTTGTAGATGCTACTACTGGTGAAAGTATTTTAACTCTGCACGAACCAAAACACGAAATGTCAATTTTATCTGTGCAAAGTGACTGGGCAGAGCAAAATCCAAACGATTGGTGGACGTATGTATGTGAAGCAACAAAACGGATTTTAAACGAATCTAAAATTGAAGCTTCTAAAATTACAGCTGTAGGTATTTCCTATCAAATGCATGGGTTAGTTGTAGTTGATTCTGATGGAGAACCTCTTAAAAACGCCATCATTTGGTGTGACAGTAGAGCAGTGGAGATTGGCAATAAGGCATTTCAGGATTTGTCTCCAGAGCGATGTACAAAAACCCTTTTAAATTCCCCCGCAAATTTTACAGCATCTAAACTCAAATGGGTCAAAGACAATGAACCTGAATTGTTTGCTAAAATTCACAAATTCATGTTGCCTGGTGATTTTATTGCTTTTAAACTTACAGATGAAATTTCAACCACCAAAAATGGCTTATCAGAAGGAATTTTTTGGGATTATGAATCCGATACCATTGCGGATTGGCTTTTAGATTACTTTGGATTTGATTCTGAATTGGTTCCTAAACTCGTTGAAAATTTTAGTCCTCAAGGATACATTACAAACAAAGCTTCTTTAGAAACCGGTTTGCCAGAGGGAATCCCAGTAACATACAGAGCAGGGGATCAACCTAATAACGCACTTTCCTTGAACGTTTTTAACGATGGAGAAGTTGCAGCTACCGGAGGGACTTCGGGTGTGATTTATGCAGTTACCAACAATAAAAATTCAAAAGAACCAAGTAGAATTAACCATTTTGCACATGTAAACTATTCTACTGACAATCAGTCAATTGGAAAGTTATTATGCATCAATGGTGCTGGGATTATGTACCGTTGGTTACGCAATCAAAGTTCAGCAGAATCTTATGAAACAATGAATAGAAAAGCATCTAAAGTTCCTATTGGATCAGATGGCCTGGTTATTTTACCCTTTGGAAATGGTGCTGAGCGGATGTTAAACAACCTAAATGTTGGTACGCAATTTTGTAATATTAATTTAAATCAACACGATAAAGCACATTTGTTCAGAGCAGCCTTGGAAGGAATTGCTTTTTCATTTGTATATGGAATGGAAATTCTAAAAAATGATAACGCCAAAGTTAAGGTCATAAGAGCAGGAAATGATAATCTTTTTCGTTCCGAAATCTTTGCCAAAACACTGGCCACCTTGATTGGTTATGAAATTGAAATATACAATACTACTGGTGCTGTAGGAGCCGCCCGGGCTGCAGGGTTAACCGATAAAAATTTTGATCGTTTTGGAGATAACATCACAAATAATGATCATGTGATGACCTACAAGCCTATTGAAAATAATACCCCTTATCTTGAAGCCTACAATAAATGGAAAAAAGAATTAGAAAAACAAATTAAAAATTAAACAATGATACTGACTGGAAACAAAGAGTACTACAATGGAATTGATACCATTCGTTATGAAGGCAAAGAATCGGATAATCCTTTAGCTTTTAAATATTACGACCCTGAACGTGTGGTTGCTGGAAAAACGATGCGCGAGCACTTTAAATTTGCCATTGCTTATTGGCACACATTCTGCGGACAAGGATCAGATCCGTTTGGTCCAGGAACGCAAAACTTTCCATGGGATCAGTCTTCAGACCCTATCCAAGCGGCTAAAGATAAAGCAGACGCAGCGTTTGAATTCATAACCAAAATGGGCTTCGATTATTTTTGTTTTCATGATTATGATTTAATTGCAGAGGCCGACACTTTGTCTGAATCTGAAAAACGCCTTTCTACAATTGTAGAATACATTAAGCAAAAACAACAAGACTCGGGAGTGAAACTTCTTTGGGGTACGTCTAATTGTTTTTCCAACCCAAGGTTTATGAACGGTGCATCAACCAATCCAAATTTTGATGTGGTCGCTCGGGCAGGTGCTCAGGTTAAAATGGCTTTAGATGCTACCATGGCTCTAAACGGAGAGAACTATGTTTTTTGGGGAGGACGAGAAGGTTATATGTCACTATTAAATACTGATATGGGGCGCGAATTGGATCATATGGGACGATTTTTAACCATGGCAAGAGATTATGCAAGATCTCAAGGATTTAAAGGTACCTTTTTTATTGAGCCGAAACCCATGGAACCTATGAAACATCAGTATGATTTTGATTCGGCAACAGCGATTGGATTTTTGAAAGAATACGGATTGGATAAAGATTTTAAATTAAATATTGAAGTGAACCATGCCACACTTGCTCAACACACGATGCAGCATGAATTGGCAGTAGCTGCAAAAGCCAATATGTTGGGCAGTATTGATGCCAATCGAGGGGATTATCAAAATGGTTGGGATACGGATCAATTTCCTAATAACATTCAAGAAACAACAGAAGCCATGTTAGTATTTCTAGAAGCTGGAGGGTTGCAAGGTGGTGGAATTAATTTTGATGCTAAAATAAGAAGAAATTCAACAGATATGGAAGATGTTTTCTTAGCGCATATTGGTGGTGCTGATACTTTTGCACGTGCTTTAATTACGGCGGATAATATTATTTCATCCTCACCATATAAAAAGCTAAGAAAAGAACGCTACGCTTCTTTTGATAGTGGAAAGGGTGCTGCATTTGAATCAGGATCACTAAACCTTCAAGACTTGTATCAAATTGCAGTTGAAAATGGTGAGATTTCTCCACAAAGTGGAAAACAAGAACTCTTTGAAAATATCATCAACCAATACATATAATTACTTAAATATAGAATTATGTACTACCTAGCCTTATCGTCATCATCTGTTTTAGAGAAACTAGATTGGGTTGTTTTGAGTGTTTATTTTTTAGCACTTATTGCAGTAGCTGTTTGGGTGGTGCTTCAAAAAAATAAAAACACAGAGGACTATTTCTTGGCAGGAAGAAATGTGGGTTGGTTTGTAATTGGGGCCTCTATATTTGCCTCTAATATTGGTTCAGAACATGTTGTTGGTCTGGCTGGTACTGGTTTTGAATCTGGTACTCCAATGGCACACTACGAACTACATGCTTGGATTGTTTTATTGTTAGGCTGGTTATTTTTACCATTTTATATAAGAAGTGGTGCTTTTACAATGCCTGAGTTTTTAGAAAAACGATTTGACAGTCGCTCGCGTTGGTTTTTATCCTTATTTTCTTTAGTAGCTTATGTGCTTACAAAAGTTTCAGTGACTATTTATGCGGGTGGAATCGTTGTATCCGAACTGTTGGGAATTCCATTTTGGTATGGTGCCATTGGTATTGTTATTTTTACAGGAATATACACTGTTATTGGAGGAATGAAAGCTGTTATTTATACGGAAACACTTCAAACGGTTGTACTTATTTTAGGCTCATTAATTATAACTTATTTAGGGCTGCAAGAAGTAGGAGGTTGGGGACAATTACGTGAAACAGTGATTGCTGTGAGTCCCGACCACTTTAATATGTGGCGTCCTATGTCCGATCCAGATTTTCCATGGACAGGGCTTTTAATCGGTGGAACAATTGTTGGAATTTGGTATTGGTGTACCGATCAGTATATTGTTCAGAGGACTTTAGCTGCCAATAACATTAAAATTGGTAGGAGAGGGGCTATTTTTGGAGCTTATCTAAAACTATTACCAATCTTAATTTTCTTGGTACCGGGTATTATTGCCTTTGCATTATCAATTCAAAATCCTGAAGTATTTTCTGTTGAAAAAGCAGATCGTGCTTTTCCAATGCTTGTCAAAACCTTGCTTCCGGTTGGGTTAAAAGGGTTGGTCGCAGGGGGGCTTATGGCAGCTTTGATGAGTTCATTAGCCTCGGTTTTTAATTCCTGTTCTACAATTTTTACTATTGATATTTACAAAAAATTAAAACCTAATAAATCAGAGAAATATCTCCTTAAAATTGGAAAAATAGCAACAGGGTTTATTGTGGTTTTGGGAATTATTTGGATTCCAATTATGGAAAAAATTGGCGGTGGAGTGATGTACCAGTATTTACAAAATGTACAATCTTATATTGCGCCTCCAGTTACAGCTGTATTTTTATTGGGAATTATTTGGAAACGTGTCAACTCATCTGCTGCAATAACGACTCTTTTGGCTGGTTTAGTGCTTTTAGTTTTGAGACTGGGCTCAGAAATTTATTATCAACCTCAAATTATATCCGATGAGGTTGTTGACACTATGTTGTACAGTTTTGCAACAATCAACTTTGCACACATGGCTATTTTTATGTTTGTTTTTTCGGTTGTACTATGTATTTCAACAAGCCTACTTACCAACGCTCCTGACTATAAAGCAATAGTAGGTTTATCTTACGGGACTTTAACTAAAGAACAAAAACAAGCTCAAAAGGATAGTTATGATAAAATTGATGTAATTCTATCAGTTGTTCTAGTGTTCATAGTCATTGGGATTTTATGCTACTTTACGGGGTAATTAAAAAAAATCATGAAACTATTTAACTTAATACCTTTTATAATTTTATTCATTTGTTGCAATGCATCTGACAGTAATTCTTTCTCAACTCAAGATGAAAGCATCCCTGTTCAAGAGGACGTATTTTTTGTTCCACAGACTATTGATGGGGTTCAGGTTCAGAGAGAAGTACTTTTACATTTACCGGAAAATTTTGACTCAACTGAATCCTATCCTGTGGTGATTGCATTTCATGGTAATGGGGGTCAAAACAATTACTGGTTTTCCAAGTTATCACAATTTGTAGATGCTGGTGAATTCGTTGGGGTATATCCACAAGGGTATTTAAATTCTTGGAATTTAGGTGCAGAGGCCTCATCCGCTGATGAGGTTTATTTCTTTAATCAAATTATGCTCAAGCTAGAAACATATTCATTTTTTGATGCGTCTAAGGTTTATGGTATTGGTAATTCTAATGGCTCTGCTTTAATCAATAAATTGGCAATTGAAACATCTCATTTCAGCGCCATTGCAGCTCTTGCAAGTCAATTAATTGTTGGGACCACACCCAATCCTTCAACTTCCCCAG
>JABAYZ010000110.1 GCA_018608735.1 Flavobacteriaceae bacterium
ATAATAAACCATTTCCATAACCAAGTCACATTCGCTTCAATTTTTATATTTTTAAATGTAGTGTCAAGAGAATTCTCAATTGAAACGCCTTTTATTTTTGTAAGATCATAATAACGCAGCTGGCTTTCATTTCGATTATAATTATAACTCACATGAGTCATTGTGTCCTTAGCTTTTAAGATGGCATAATGTCCTGGGCGGTTTGGATACTCAGTGGTTGTGATGCTAACTTTGGTGTTGAAATTTGTCTGTAAAGGAATAAATTGGACGTCTTTATGGCCGAGTTTTAAAATACGATCTTTTTGTAAATTAACTTTAATATCAAAACTGTTTTCGTCTCCGATCCAGTAGAATAGTGGAGGTGTCTTTAAACTCGATTTTCCGATATTATACAAGGTTGGAACAATTAATGGCGAATTTGCAAAATTTGAATCGGCGGTTTCAACAGGGGCAGTAAATACAAATAACGACTTAAATTGAACTAAAAACGCCTGTTGATTTTCAAAGGACAAAATCCGATTTGTTGTTGCAGTAATCGGGTAAAAACACTGAACTGTAGGGTATTGAAAATTGGTTACTTTTTTTTCAAAAACGGTTTTTAAAATAGGGTGGTTAAAAGCGATGTTTGCAATCTGTTTTTCTTGAACTTTAAGCGGCTTAAATCGGTGCTTGGTTTGGGTTGCTAAGAATTGATTATACGAGATCAAATCTCCATTTCTACTAGGAATCATAACAACAATACCTCCAGTTTTCATGAACTCATCCAAACTATTTTTTAATGCTGTCGAAATCTGATTTAAACCATTTAGTACAATCAGATTTTGGGTTTTAAGTTGACTGTAATCTAAGGTCTTATAATTTTGACTTTGAAATGTAAACTCGTCATTTGCGTATAGCCTCTCTAAAAATCTAGAGTTTGTATGTTCATTAATAGCTAAAACGGCTATTTTTTCGGCTTTAGGGATGTTGAAATATAAGTCGTTATCAAACGGTATTTGAGCATCATCTATGGATAGTTTTCCTTTAAACTCTGTAGTATTTGGAAGTATAAATTCTGTTGTGTAGTTTTTAGATTTCTCTAAAGTGGATTTTCCGATAATACTATGATCCTTGTACAATGTCACAGGGATTGTGTCGTTGGTTTCATCAGTAGATTTTCCAGTAACTTTTAGTGTATATGTAGAGTTTAGTGAGGGCTCTAAATATGCAGCCTCAATATAACTATTGGCAGTATTGATTGGTTTCAAAGGGACCAGGATAATTCGTGCTACAGAGTCTATTGCTGATAAAACTGCATTTTCATGCTGTTGAAAGTCAGAGACTAAAATAAGCGTTTTTGAACTTGTTTCGGAATCCGAAAACAAGGCGTTTCCTTTTAAAATCAAAGTGTTTAAGTCCAGTTGTTTTTGACTGTATTCAATAGATAATAACTCGGTTTTTAAATTTTTTACAGTAGTGGATTTATAGCGCTTGTCATTGGTGTAAAAACTAATTTCTTCCATGTCATCAAAGCCTACTATCACATCTTGAACCGCTCTATTTAGGAGACTTCCTTTTGGACCAATGGCCTGCATACTAAATGAATTATCTAAATAAATAACAGTTTCAGAAGCATTTTTTTCGAAAGTATGATTGGATAGAAACGGTTGGCTGAATGCTATAATGATACAGGCAATTGCTAAAAGTCGTAGTAAAAGAATGAGCCATTTTTTTAACTGAGAGCTTTTTCGGGTTTGAAAGCGTATTTTTTTTAATAAAGCAACATTTGTAAACGCTTGAACTTTGAAGCGTCTAAGTTGAAATAAATGAATAAAAACAGGGATGAGTAGTGCTGGAAGTGCGTAAAAAAATTCGGGATGTAAAAACTGCATCTTATGGTTTGAATTGTCAAATATAAAAAACTATAATTTGATTCTCATCAACAGAAGAAAAAATAATCGTTCATTGATGTCATTTTACGTGTTTTGAAATACTGTACAATTTCCATTTGTGCGTCATGGTTTGCCACAGTAATAATCGTTTGAAAATTCTTGATCGTATTCAGATATTCGATAGCTTTTAAAGTTTGATTATAAATATTAACTCCAATTTTTTTTGGATTATCGCATACCCATTCAAAAGGGCATTTTTTTTCAAGCAGTAATTGCGCCACTTTTTTACCTTTTTTTCCTGCCCCCCAAATCACTAGTTTTTTCTCATTCACTTTGGAGAGCTCTAAAAAGTAGTTGACTTTTAATTCTAAAAATGTATTCTCCGCATAATGCGCATCAGTTCTAGAGGTTCTAATGGCATAATCGCGCCAATGGTGTCGTACATCATTTGATGGAATACAGCTCAATCCCTGTTTGTAAAATCGAAATGCTAAATCATAATCTTCAGGGTAGCTGTCTGAAGTAAATCCACCACAACGGTCAAAGTCCGTTTTATGAACCATCCAACACGGGGAGGGAATCACACATTCTTTATAAATTTCTTCAAAGTTATTACCTTTTGTCGTTAGAGAGTTAAGCCATGTTTCGTAGCGTTTGTATCCCGCACCTACACCATTTTCTGAAAAATACTTTACATGACCTAATGCCAAGTGACCTTCGCCGTGCTCAACAAGGGATTTTTGCATCAATTCAAGCTTGTCTACAGCCATGATGTCGTCACTGTCCATGCGTGTAATATAAGTGCCTTTTGCATGTTTGTAAGCTGTTCTTAGGGCGGCTATAATACCTTGTCCTTCATTGTGTAGCAGCTGAACTCTAGAATCCTTATCAGCGTAGTTTTGCACAATTTTGTGGCTTTCATCGGTAGAGCCGTCATTAACAGCAAGAAGCTCCCAATTGACACAGCTTTGATTTAGGATTGATTGTAAACAATCGTCCAAAAAACGTTCCGTGTTTTTAAAAGGAACAAGGATACTTATGAGTGCTTTTGGCATTAGTATTTCGCAGCCTTTCCATTTGCAGATGATGCTTTAAGAAAAGCTCTCAAATCATCATTAGCCTGAATTAAATCCTCATCACGTAAATACATCATATGCCCACTGCGGTAGCCTTTAAACGTGAAGCGATCTTTCATTTTACCACTAGGGTCTATTTGTGATAAGGTATATTTTGCATTAAAATAGGTCGTAGCGCCATCGTAGTATCCAGATTGGTTTAATACTTTTAGATACGGATTTTGTGCCATGGCTAGTCTCAGGTTATCACGTGTATTGTCATTGTCATTATTCCACGGACGTACAGCACCAAACATATTGTATTTAAGATCGGTTTTAAATTTCAATTCACTTTTGATATAATGGTTGATTGCTGGCGTAAATGAATGTAGCCAAGAGGTTAATTCTGCGCTATAATCTGGGCTATCTCCAGATTCTTTTTTATCGATCCCTATGTAACGCGAATCCAATCGTCCAATCGTCTGACCTGTATCGTCACGAAGTAGTTCTTTCCAGAAAAATGAATTGGGAACATCCAAATTGTGTTGTAAAATTACCTTTTGACTTAGACCAGAATAGTAAGCCATTTTTTTACTGACTTCTATTTTTTCTTCGGCACCAATAAAGCCGCCTTTTGCCAATGCAGGAATAAGGGTATTAATCGCATAGGCTTCAGATTCCGGAAGAATATCTAATAAATCTTTGGATTGTAGGGCCTCAGGTAATTTGTTATGGTACCATGCCGTGGCGGTATAGTAGGGGAGGTTCAATGCGGATGAAACAGGCCCTCCAACACGTAAGACTTTATAATCGGCAGGAGAAACCAAAATGACTCCATTTAAATACATCCATTGATTTTGTTGTAACTCTAAAGATAAACCCATCACACGAGTGCCACCATAACTTTCACCAATGATGTACTTAGGAGATTCCCATCTGTTTTTGCGATTTACAAATGTGTTGATCCATGCTGCTAGGTATTTGATATCTTCATTAATTCCAAAAAATTGTTCGCGATCAGGCATTTCTCCGTCTTTATTCGGAAGCAGTCTTGAATAGGCAGTGTTTACAGGATTGACAAACACAATATCGGCATCGTCCAAAATCGAGTTTGGATTATTTTTAAACCCATAGGGTTGAACGGGATAACCTTCGGAATCTACATTTAAAATACGTGGGCCTGTATAGGCCACATGCATCCAAACAGAAGCTGAACCTGGTCCGCCGTTAAAAGATATAATTAAAGGACGGTTAGCACGGTTTTTTATGTTATTTCGAGTATAGTATGTATAAAACAAACTTGCGACTGGTACGCCAGCCTTATCCCAAACGGGTTGCATTCCTGTTTCTGCGGTATATTCAAAACTTACGCCTTTTACGGTCGTTGAGTGGGTTGTCGTAACAATCGTATCAACAGGGATTTTAATAGATTGACTTGAACCAATACACAGTGAAACCAAACTTAGGATTAAAAAATGAATTTTCATGATATAAAGTGTTTGTTAGGATTCACTAAAATACAATCTTTAAAACAAAATCGAAATATTAATTTAAAATTGTGCTAATGTTCTAGCAACAATAGCTTCAGCTTTTGTTTTTTCACTTGCGTTTACATACAACTCTTGAAAGCCGTAGGTTGAAGTCCCAAAACCTGCCAGTCGAGCAGATTCTGTTTCATCCTTCACGATAGCGGTGATGCCCTCTTTTTCTAGATGTTGTGTAATTAATTGAACGACAATAAAGCTCCCCGCATACAGTTTTGAATAATTTGATTCCATAGGTTTTAATTGTTTGTATCTACATATCCTCCCGAAGATGATTTAACGGTCGTTTTTATAGAAGATTCGTGGTTTTTAATGTGTGCTCCGCTAGAAGCATTTGCATTAAATTCTTCTAAGCAATTTACGTATAAATTTGAACCACTCGACGCTTTGGTCTCACAAAATGTAGCACTTAATTTAGATGCATTTAATTGACTTCCACTCGAAGTGTTTCCAATAAACTCTTTGGTTTTCCCTTCTAAAGTTAAATTACTGCCACTTGAACTGCTGCTGTTTATAAGTTGAGTTTCCACAGTTAATTTCATTTTACTTCCGCTAGAAGTACTCAAATCAAGACTTGGAATTTTTAGTGTATTGGTGCTAAAAACGTCGCTTCCACTAGAGGCTTTGATTTTATTGATAGTTTTAAAATTAACCACAACTTTTTTTGAAGCAACATGGTAAAGATTTTTATCGATATAAATTTTAAGAGTTCCGTTTTCAATTTTTGTAATGATTAACTCTTGAATATTTTCATCGGCTTGGACAGAAATACTGGGCGTATCACTTTGTGTTATAAACACATCGATTCCTGAGCTAGCTTCAATAGCGTTAAACGATTCATTAACAGGGCGTTGTTCTGTGACTACAACACCATTTCCACGAACACCATTATTAAATGGGAAGGCGTTGAATTGACAGGCATTTAAAGCAAGACTTACAATAGCGAGACTAATTAATTTGACAAGGTTTAGCATAATATATTGGGTTTTAGGGTATTAGTTATTATTTAGGTTTGGGCAATCCAAGCAGCGCATGGATTTACGTTCTGTTTTCAGATAATGTTCTTCATTTCCGTTATCTAATATGTCATTATATCTAGATGTGTTTCGATGAAATGAATAGGTGTTTTCATCTGGAAATAAAATACTGCCAATGGGTAGTTTTATAATAATTTCAATACTTTGTCCTCTGTATTTTTGTTCTAGATCCGTAAGGAAAAACCCATTCAAATATAAGGTGTTGTTTTTGAATTCGTAGTGATAATCCAACGCCTTAGCACGGTTTTTGGCATTGATATAATCAATTCCAGATGCCTTTTTTTCGACCGAAATACTTCCAATAGAATCTTTTGTGGACTGGACGATGAGTCTAATATCAGAACCATAAATTCGCTTTGTATCCTGCTCGTTGTAGATGATTTTTAAGTCATTATCACGATGTAAATATTTTGAATAGAGCGGATTGCCTTTCATTTCTAAATACAAAGTATCTATAGCTGTAATTGGCAATTCTGCTTGTTCTGTGACGCTGGCATCAACTCTAAAATCGGCGGCTTGTTTAAGGCTAAATATGATGAGTGTAATCAGGACAATGAGCCAGACTCCTAAAAGTGAAAATTTAGTATAGCTATTGAATAAAGGTATGCGTTTAGATACCATCCGCAGGCCTAAGAACAACAGAAAGACCATTGGAATTCCAGTAATCAATAGGGCTAAAATGGAAACCAACCATATTGGCAAGCCTGTAGAATTGACAAGGTCAGCAAAATCCATACCTGGAAAATGCACGACATCGGCAATGCCAACGGTGAGTAAGCTTACAAAAAAACCAATTAAAATGACGATACTCAAAACGATAAAAAAGATTCCAATCAATTTGAAAATCACTTTAAAGAAAAGCAAAATGAGGTCCCCAATCGTTTCAAAAAAAGAGCGTGATGTTGATTGGATGTTTTTACCCAAATCATTCAATTTTCCAGAGTTGACACTGTCTTTAACGCGTTCCAGACTCTCTTTAAC
>JABAYZ010000013.1 GCA_018608735.1 Flavobacteriaceae bacterium
CTCAGCTTCTCGACAGTTCTTTGCTGTCAAAAGAAAACTAGGACATCTGTGTGCAGTGATTGTAGAGGAAATAAGGGAATTCACTGCGAATATGTGCACATACCATGCAATTCATGTTTGTGTTTTGATGTCTCATCGTTAGACTATTTTCTGCTAACTTTAAATTTTTGTTTGATGCAATATTACAAAGCTAGTTGGGGAGGACGATCCATGGAACAAAATAAATCGACGTTAAGTGAAACTGAAACCAGGAACTTAAGATCTTCAAAAGAATTACGTAGTCACCTAACAGTTTTAGATAGCCTAACAGCACCTGCCCTAGGTGTCTTGGCTGTCGCATCAGGTATTTACACATATTTAGGCGTTTCCTCGTTACTAGAAGATAATGGTGCGATAACATTTTTTGCAGCTATTGCATATTCAATCGCTGTTTCTGTGGGTATTTTTGTCTTTTGGAGCTATATCCTTCGGCTTTTACCAGCAATGAGAACAGCACAAGGTAAGTTGGGCCTAGCAGTTGCCACTGGCATGGGCTCTCTTGCAATAATCGCTATGTCGAGTTGGCTTAATGCTGCTGCCCTGGCAGGCTCAGCAGCTGTAGAGCAGCATTTAGAAAAAACTGTGCAGGAATACCAGTTAGCACTCAGACGTGCTCACGATATCGCAATATCGGGTCAATCGCTGGGTAGAGAGGTTCAAAGAGCCAGGGAAAATTTTGATGCACTGGCGGAACAAGAAAGCGATGGTAATTTATCAGGGACAGCAGGAAAAGGGACGGTTTTTCGGGTACTAATACAGAAAAAAGAAGAATTGCGCGCTTTAGAAGAGCAAATTTCTGATTATCAAGAGCCTATCGAAGAAGCATATTCTGATGGAAACCAACTACTAGGGAAAATGCGCGCTTTGATCGTTGCTCCCGGAGCTGTCGAGGAACGTTCTTTAATATTCTCTGAAGAGAGCGTTCGGTTGGCAGGTATTATAGCACAACTGAATCAATTTTCTGTGGCGCCACTTGTTGCTAGGGCTGCGGAAGATTTATCCGCGTCGATCATCATGCCTGAGTTAAATGGGCGTAATTCAGTAATTCGCGAAGCACAGAGTGCCACTATACAATCAGTTTTAGATGCTCTTGAAAGACGCAGTCAAACACTCCTGGCTGCGGCGAACGAGGTGCTGGAAATGGAACCTCCAAACGAGACAGCATATAATCCGATCACAAGTGCGGATGCGGTGATTGTATATGCAGAAAACTTCATTCCGTCATGGGCCGGCGCGATCGCTATTGACCTGTTACCCGCTATTCTGGTCTTAATTCTTTCGATAACTCACGCGGCCATACGGCAGAATAATGATCAGCTAGCGGTGGAAGACACGATGACACTAGCGGAATTAAAAGCGTCCGTTAACGCAATGCAAAACGTGGGTTTCGCACAAAACAAAAACTAGAACTTCATAGGTATTTTCTTTGACTAAGCTCTCGATATCAAAAATATTATACCTAATACTGGGTATTCAAATTTTTGTCTCAATTATGACCGTATTGCTGGATGTGGAGTATAGATGGCTGCGCTATTTTGATCAGACTGAAATTAGATACGGCCCAGTTGAACCAGGCGATCAGAGACGATTATTTGAACCCAAAAAAAGTAAGCCAGAGATATTTCCAGATCAGATCGAAAGACAAGTTGAACTACCGGATGAAATGCCTAAACGGCTTATGTTTGAAGTAGTCGAGCTAAAAGGTATCGGGCCAACTATTATGGTTTATGGCGGAATAGAGAAAGGAGATTTTGCTCGCTTCAAAGACTTCTATAACTCCTTTAATGACCCTCCCGAAAATATAACTTTCAATAGTCCTGGTGGTTCTGTTTATGAATCGTTGGAATTGGGTCGTTTTATACGATCAAACGAGATGCAATCTTTAATGCTACCAGGAAATTATTGCTTTTCGGCATGCCCATACATGTTTGCCGCTGGAACGAAGCGTATTGCCTATGAAAACTCCGCTGTTGGTATGCACCAACATTACTTTGATGAGTCAGTAATCCTGCCTACTTTTATGGCCGTAGAGGACATTCAGATAGGACAAGGTCAAACAATGTTATATTTGGTTGAGATGGAAATTTCACCAAGTTTAATGATCTATTCCTTGAATACACCGCCGAATGCAATTTATGTTCTTGTAGAAGAGGAGCTACTTGAAACAAACTTAGCAACCAAATTTATAAAATGATCAAACTGGGATAGATTAAGAGCAATGTCTGAATTGAAACAACTTGTTAACGAACGGATCGAAGCACTTCGACCCAAGCTTCAAGATACATCTCGTAGAAACCCTCTCATAAACAACACTCTAACATCCAAATCAGCATCATTTCTCAAAATTGTTGACGAAATACCGCAACAAATTTTGGACATAATTTCAACGGAAAAAAATAGCGGAATGCAATTGATCCCGCTCCCGCCCACTGACATTGACCCATTAGATGAGGATAATGAAGAATTTATCATTGCATTTCGAAATGCACAATCAACGGATGAAGAATACCTAGCCAAAATTGAAGAAATAGATTTTGAATTAGACGAGAAAGCCTATGATAAAGAGGCTGTTTTAGAGCGTGAGCTAAGAGACAAAGTCCGTGAATTGTTAGATATGCCGCCTCGCCCAGCGGGAGAACAGCAACAAGATCTATTTAATCATGCCAGATCTCACAACATTAACCCTCTAAGTAATCTGCCGCATCCATCAGAAGCAAATGCAGATGGTCGGCATGATGATGATGCGCTCCAAACGTTACTTTTACCTAAAACCTTTCAATCGAGAATGAGGCGTATTTTTGGTAAATGTAAGATGTATCAAGATGAGAAAGGACTTAATGTTGCTTTCTTGGTCCTTGGGTATTTGCGCTGGTCAATGCCACACACGGAAGGTGAAGATGAGTTTAAATCGCCATTAATCCTTATTCCAGTTGAATTAACAAAACCCAAAAATATCGATGGTGAAAAGTATAGTATCTCAAAGAGAGACGACATCATACTCAACCCAACATTACTACATAAACTTAAAACAGATGCATCGGTTGATCTGCATGAGCTTACTCAACTTCTACAATCAGAGCAGATAGACGTAGAGGAAATTTTTTCTAAAATCCATGAAATAAAACCAAAAAATATGCGTTGGGACGTCAAACGCGAAGCATCATTTGGTGTCTATCCGTATCAGGGCATAGAACAATATAATGACCTCGATACAGCATCCATCAACTTTTCAGAATTTCCTCTCCTATCAGAGATCATGTTAGGAAAAGACCCCAATTCTCCATCAGCTGAAATATATGATGAGAGTGATATCGAAACATCAAAAGGCGAACAGCTTGTTCCGCATTTGGTTCTAGATGCTGACTCATCACAGTTTATTGCACTCATGAAATTAGCTAATGAGCAGAATGTTGCGCTAGAAGGACCACCTGGTTCTGGGAAAAGCCAAACAATCGTGAATGCAGTCGCAAATGCGATACTAAATGGGAAAAAGGTTTTATTCGCAGCACAAAAAACCACCGCCCTTGAAGTGGTTTATAATCGCTTGAAGGCGCTTGGCTTATCACAATTTGCACTGCCGCTGATGGGCGGACATGGAAGCAGTGAAAAATTTTATGAAGCCGTTAAGGATCGAATTGAATTAAGAAGCAAGACTTCAAATGAAGACATATCAAATTTACGTGCTCAATTGCGGCATCAGCGCGAGAGATTAGAAAGATACATAGAAATTCTCACGTCAAATATTCATGGAACATCTTTAAACGTTCACCAAATCTTGGGATTGAAAATCTCGAACTTCGAAGTCATCAAAAATCTTGATTGGGCCCTAAAATCTGTTGAGTTTAGTCCTCAAAACTATTCGGATAATTTTAATATAAAAAGTGTAGATGAAATTGGCGAAACAATAACAAAGTGGTGCACTGATCTCTCAGATAATAAACTACCAGATGGGAGCATTTGGAGAGATGCTGATGCTTTAAATTGCGATCTTAATGCGATTTCATCCGTGTTGAGAAGATCTGAAGATTTACTGGCCGAATACGAACATAATGTATCAAAACTTTCCGAAAAAGAGTTAAACCTGTTCGACAAGCTCATGCAAGAGGAAGGCCAGGAGCTCCTTTGGGCACTTGATCAATGCTCTGCGGATAGTCGCATCAATTTATCAGAGATATACAAAACCTCTGGCTTTAAGTCTTTTGGGAACTTTTATAATCAGGTGATCAAATTTAAAAACTTCACCAGGATATTTGATACATTTTTAGAGAAGTACAGGTTAACTGCTGATCAAGCGAAGACACTACAAGGTGATTTAGATAATATTTCCAAGTTTAATCAGCTTCTATCACAAGTAGAAAACGTTGAACTAGAATTTAGCAATATAGAAAATCTCAAAGAGGATCTGGACACCCAGCAAAGGGCTTTAACGATAATAAAGCAAGCTACAAGCTCAATAAACGCAATAAACGAAAACTTTCTGCCAACTCATCTAAGCGATTTATTAACATTAAAACAAAGGGATGGAATATTTGAACTGTTTACCAAGTTGACCACAAGAAAGTCGGTTGAAGCAGTCATCGAGGAAATTGAAGAAGCACGAAAAAATTATAAAAAATTCTCAAATATGAGCAATCTAAGTGCCCTCCCAACAACACGTGATATTTCTGAGATTAAAGAAAATATCCAATCAGCCGGTTTCTTTTCATTTCTCAGTTCGACTAAGAAAAATGCAAAAAATAAGGCGTCTGAGTGGATTACACGCATCGGCCCTAAAGATAGTGATGAAAGAATTATATCTGCTTTAGACGCATTAATTGATCAAATCTTAGCATTTAAGAATCTCGACCTTGCTGACCATATTGATTTTGAGGAGCACGAAGCAAAAGAGAAAATTTCAAAACTTGAAGAATTATGTGAAGGTTTGAGAAGATTTTCTGAAAATTCTAAAATACCGATCTCTGATGTTTTAAATGCCATGCGTGATGCAACATTCGATGATGCGAGCGAGACAATCGGTCAACACGGCAAAACAAAGTACTTCCAGACGGATATAGGAAATAAATTACTTCTGAACTCAAATGCATGCCGTTTTGTCGATGAAAACACGCACGCACTGAAAGCCGCTAATAGTCTACTGGTTAGGATGGAAATAAGTGATCGAAGCCGTTTTATCGCGGAAGCGAACGAGGCTTTAAAGCAAAAAGTGGAAATAGACAGTTTAACTTCGAACTTTAATGACGCTCTACCAGACAAAGAAAACTTTGACGAATTCACATCCATTTTGGATCGATTATTTAACCAATCGTCGACAATACAAATGCTGATATTAGAGAGAGACAAGAATGTAGTTGAAGCGTCAGCATCATGCCGTGAATTAAATTCAAAATTAAGACAGCATTCCCTGGAATTAAAAGCTGCAAAAAAAGACACAGGTAACGCAAACCAAACCGAAGATGCCACTGTGCTTCCAGCAAAATTCATAGAAGATCATCTGAAAGATAAAGCAGGTCTTCAAAGTGTCGTGACAAGACGAAGCGCGTTTTCACAAGCAAAAAATATTGGCCTGGATGATATCTTAAGTAAAATCGAAAATGTCCTGGACGATGATAAGAAAAAGGACTTTGCAATCGGATGTGTAGTCAATCGTTTGATGAACACGGTCGCAGATAATTTTGGCAGTGAGCTCGTTCAATATAATGGTGTCACGTTAAATGACGCACGCAAATCTCTAAAAGAACTAGACGGAAAATTGATTACACTGGCATCTGTGGAGGTCAATAATGCTGCTGTCGATAATGCGGATCCGCCAAGGGGGATTGGCTTTGGTAAAAAGTCAGAATTCACGGAACAGTCACTACTAGATCACCAACTTAACTTAAAGCGTAGGCAACCTCCGCGCAAAGTAATTCCCAGAGCTAGGCAAGCGCTTATGGAATATTTTCCGTGTTGGATGATGGTCCCGAGTGAGGTAGCTCAACTGCTACCACGAAGTGCCGATTTTGATCTTGTGATCATCGACGAAGCTTCACAGATGACGCCAGAACATTCCATGAGCGCCCTGATGCGAGCGCAAACTGCTTTGATTGCCGGGGATACAAACCAATTACCTCCAACAAATTTCTTCAGAAATTTGAATAGTAATGATGAAATTGATGAAGACGTCGACACAGTTGAGGAGTCGATATTAGAATTGGCTAATATTCAATTTCATCCAAAACATAGACTTCTTTGGCATTATAGATCCAAACATGAGGATCTAATTGCGTTTTCAAATCACTATGTATACGACAGCGAGCTGGTTATATTTCCATCTCCAGGATCAGCGAAAGACGAGCTAGGCGTAAGCTTAGTGCGGGTCAATGGCAGGTTCCAGAGAGGTATAAATCCTACAGAAGTACAGGCTATGGCTGATGCAATTGAGAAGTTTATGGAGGAAACGCCTCACA
>JABAYZ010000004.1 GCA_018608735.1 Flavobacteriaceae bacterium
TAAACAAACACTTAACTCGAATGAATTTGTGATAACTTCTGGCTCTTGGTCGGCGGATTTATGTAAAAAAATGGGTTTAAAATTATTGCTACAGCCAGGCAAAGGATATAGTATCAATACCCAACGTTTAACAGGAATTACCATTCCTACTATTTTAGCGGAAGCAAAGACGGCTGTAACGCCCATGAATGGTTTTACACGCTTTGCAGGGACTATGGAAATTGCAGGAATTAATCACCAGATAAATAGAAAGAGGGTAGAAGTAATTGCGAAAGCTGTGAACACCTATTATCCATCCATTCAATTGTCAGAGACAGAAATCCAAACGGCGATCTGTGGTCTTCGCCCGCTCTCGCCAGATGGTTTGCCGTTTATTGGAAAACCAGAGTCTTGTGAAAATATGACTATTGCGACAGGACATGCCATGTTAGGGTGGACCTTGGGGCCTGGTACTGGAAAATTGGTTTCGGAATTAATCCTCAATAAAAAAACAGCATTAGATATAAGTCCTTACCACCCCAATAGAAAATTCTAGAGATTTATGGGGTTTTATAATCGATCCAAAAACCGTTCGACTTTACTCCATAGCCCATTTTTCATATGGGATTTTGAAAGCTGACTTTGAACCGCGCCAATATAATAATCTACGGGGGCAAAATCGTCTGTTAGAATTGGAAGTTCACTAGTAATTTCTTTACGCCAAAATTTTTTGAGACGGATATCTAGTTCTGGGGATTCATTTGAAAAGGAGTAGTTTTTAGATTTAGACTTAGAGGCAATTAAAAATATATTTTGAATGGTATTTCCATTTTTAGAGTCACGCAAAGGGTATACAAATAACTGAGGAAAAACGGATTTAAATGTGGCATATTCTGCTCTGAAAAACTTTCCCGAATCCCCTTCGATAGATGAGATGATATTTAAAATCACGATGCCCTCTTCACTGAGAATATCATGCATTTTTTGAGCAGCTTCTTGCGTGGTGAGTTGATAAGGAATTGAATAGGAAGAATTGAACGCGTCTCCAAGAATGATGTCATAAGTTTTTTTACTGTGATTTAAATACGTCCTGCCATCACCATGAAAAATATTGAGTTGTGGGTTGTCCTCTAATCTAAAGTAATCTCTTGCCAGTTGTGTTACTTTTGGATCAATTTCAACCACATCAATTTCGGCATTTGGATAGGTTTCGAGATAGCTTTTTGGAAATGAATACCCTGCTCCGCCTAGCATTAGACAGTTTTTGAAATTAGGATAAAAATGACGTATCAGGTGGTAGCTTTTGGCATATTCAGAGACCAATTCGTCAGATTCCAAGTACATGGAGGAATGCCCTTCGTTATTAATACCCATCCGTCTAATGGTGAGTTGCTTTTCCTCATGTTTGGAATCTGTAATAAAAACTCTGTTGTAGGAAGTGTCAATATCGATGAATCCATTTTTAATCAGAAGCGTGTTCAAAAAATTAAATGCAATCAATCCCATCATAAGAAATAGTAAGACTGCAACTTTTGATTTGATATGGGTTTTTAAGGATAAAACGATCGAAATGGCTACTAAAATTAGTGCTAATAAAATCAACAGTTTATTTGTCCCAAAGAATGGGATTAAATAAAACCCCGCAAATAGTGTCCCAAATATACTGCCAGCTGTAGAGAGTGCATACAGGTTTCCAATCGTTCGTCCAGTAGAATCTAAATTACTAAGTTTCAGTTTTGCTGCATACGGGGATACCATACCCAGATAGATGCTTGCAGGCATAAACAATATAACAGATGCAAGTACTGAAGCAATTCTAATTTCACCAACATTTTTCTGAAGAAATAGTAGTAAAACATCTTTAATTCCGATGGTAATCGCAATGCAAATTGCTGCCAAAAGAATGATTCTTGCCAAGCGCGACATGGAGGCATTTTTATCGGCCTGTTTCCCGCCTAAATAATAGCCAAGACTTAAACTTGCAAGAATAATTCCAATGAGGCTAGTCCATACAAATAGGGACGTCCCCAAAAAAGGGCCAATAACTCTTGAGCCTACAAGTTCGAACACCATAACAACGGCACCACAAACAAAGACGGCAAATTCTAGGATATACTTTGATTTCATATTAGGTTAAGTTAGATTTAAAATTAAGAGTGTAACACTTTAGTAAACACAAAAAACAAAGGGGTTTTATGAAGTCTATGCCTGAAGTGCTGTAAAATATTTATAAAATAATGGTATGGTTTCAATGCCTTTAAAGTAATTATACAATCCGTAATGTTCGTTAGGAGAATGGATGGCATCACTGTCCAATCCAAAGCCCATCAAAATGGTTTTACTTTTTAATTCTTTTTCAAAGAGTGCCACAATAGGAATGCTTCCGCCGCCGCGTTGTGGAATTGGAGCTGTGCCAAAGGTGTCCTTATACGCCATTGCTGCTGCTTTATATCCAATAGTATCTGTAGGCGTTACATAGCCTTGACCGCCATGATGTGGAGTCACTTTTACAGTCACTCCCTCTGGAGCAATGTTTTCAAAATGGGCTTTAAAAAGCGTAGTAATTTCTTCACAATCCTGATTAGGTACAAGACGCATTGAGATTTTTGCATAGGCTTTACTCGCAATTACGGTTTTGGCACCTTCTCCAATATAACCTCCCCAAATGCCGTTCACATCTAGTGTAGGACGAATGGAGTTGCGTTCATTTGTGGAATAGCCTTTTTCGCCATAAACGGCATTAATCTCTAAAGACTTTTTATAGTTTTCTAACGAAAATGGTGCTTTTGCCATTTCAGCGCGTTCATCATTAGATAAATTTTCTACCTTATCATAAAATCCAGGGATGGTAATATGATTATTATTATCATGTAAAGAGGCGATCATTTTTGCTAATACATTAATAGGGTTTGCTACGGCACCACCATAAATTCCAGAATGTAAGTCTCTATTTGGGCCTGTTACTTCGACCTCGACATAGCTTAATCCTCTTAGACCAGTGGTAATAGAGGGCGTATCTTTAGCAATCATTCCGGTGTCCGAAATCAAAATAACATCATTTTTGAGTTTGGTAGTGTTGTGTTTTACAAATTCAGCCAAGTTATCACTGCCAACTTCTTCTTCACCTTCAATCATAAATTTAACGTTACAAGGCAGTTGATTTGTCGAAGTCATAAATTCCAAAGCTTTGACATGCATATACATTTGACCCTTATCGTCACATGCACCGCGTGCAAAGACAGCACCTTCCGGGTGGAGTTTTGTTTTTTTAATAATAGGCTCAAAAGGAGGGGAGTCCCACAACTCAATAGGATCTGCAGGTTGTACATCATAATGACCATATACCAAAATGGTTGGGAGCTTAGGGTCTATTATTTTTTCGCCATAAATGATTGGAAATCCTTTGGTTTGACAAATTTCAACACTATCACAGCCAGCAGTTTTTAGACTATCTGCTACAAAATCAGCGGCTTTAAACACATCTTTAGAGTAGGCTGAATCCGCACTTACAGACGCAATTCTAAGAAGCTCGAAAAGTTCTTGAACAAAACGATCCTTGTTTGTGTTGAGGTAAGATTGTAATGAATTCATAGTTTGAGTATTGTGAATGTAAATCTACAAAAATCATCTTAAATAAATAATTCACTGTACTATTTGTATTTATAAACTATTGTTTATATTTGCGTCCCCGTTATTAGGGATGTTTAGCGGGCGTGGTGGAATTGGTAGACACGCTAGACTTAGGATCTAGTGCCGCGAGGTGTGGGAGTTCGAGTCTCCCCGCCCGCACTAAACAACAACAAAGCTTCTCATTTTGAGAAGCTTTGTTGTTTAAGGCCTTCAAGTCTTAGTTTTTCAATAAGCTGTTCTAATGAAAACACATTTTGCAAAATGTTTCTATTGTTCTTATTTGTTAATAGCTTGATTATTTTCCTAAAAACTAAATTTGAAAGCACCCTAATCCGGGACTCATTTTTCATACTTTTACAGCGTGAATAATTTCGACGTTTTAATTGTAGGTGGAGGTGCTGCAGGTTTTTTTGCAGCAATCAATACAGCTACTCAAAATCCAAACCTCAAAATAGCTATTTTAGAGCGGGGCTCTACTGTGCTTTCCAAAGTAAAAATTTCGGGTGGTGGTCGCTGTAATGTGACCCATGCCGAGTTTGTTCCTCAGGAGCTAGTCTTAAATTATCCTAGAGGTAAAAAAGAATTAAGAGGGCCATTTCATACTTATATGACAGGAGATACAATGCAATGGTTTGAAGATCGCGGCGTGCCTCTAAAAATTGAAGACGATGGACGGGTTTTTCCTGTTTCAAATTCGTCACAAACCATAATAGATTGTTTTTTAGAAGAAATTAAAACGCATCAGATTGAGGTCCTTTTAAATCATTCTGTACAGGGTATTAAATATGAAACTAATGGGTGGCAGATTGACACGACTAAAGGCCTTTTTAAAACGCCTAAATTATTAATTGCAACGGGGAGTAATCCTAAAATCTGGAAATTATTGGAGTCGCTTGGACATCAAGTCATTCCTCCTGTTCCCTCTTTATTTACCTTTAATATTAACGATACCCGTCTTAAAACAATCCCAGGAGTTGTGGCTTTGGATGTCCATGTCTCTATAGTCAATAGCAGTTTGGAATCCGAAGGGCCGTTACTGGTTACACATACAGGTTTAAGTGCGCCCTCCATTCTTAAACTATCTGCCTATGGCGCTTTGGAATTGGCAGAGCGACAGTATAAGTTTGAATTAAAGGTAAATTTTATCAAACAAGAACTAGAAGATTGTATAGACCGTTTGTTGGAAATTAAAACAGCATATCCTAAAAAAATAATTTTAAAATCGGCTCAATTTGAACTTCCAAAGCGCTTGTGGGAACAACTCGTAATTGCTTCAAATTTTCCTAGCGACCTTCGCTGGGCTGAGGTTAATAAACAGCAGTTACAAAAACTCTCCAGTCAACTGACGGAAGCTATTTTCAAGGTGGACGGTAAAAGTACGTTTAAAGAAGAGTTTGTGACGGCAGGCGGCGTTGAGCTAAAAGGGGTCAATTTTAAAACCTTTGAGAGTAAGCATTTTAAAAACCTGTTTTTTGCCGGTGAAGTTTTAAATATTGATGCAGTAACTGGCGGTTTCAATTTTCAAAATGCATGGACCAGTGCTTTTATCGCTGCACAAGAGCTCTCAAAATAACAAATTAATAAAGGGAAGTTAGTATCTTTGTAGCTCACATAAATTTTATGATTGCAAACGAATTCATTCCAAAACCTTATAAGCACCTTTTAGAAAGCGGCGTTGTTGCCTATAGCGCTCCTAGTAATATTGCTTTGGTGAAATATTGGGGAAAAAAAGCACATCAAATACCAGCCAATCCGTCGATTAGTTTTACACTTAATAACTGCAAAACATCAACAATGCTAACGTTTGAGAGAAAAACATCAAAGGGTTTTTCTTTTGAGGTGTTTTTGGATGGCGAATTACAGGAAGATTTCAAGCCAAAAATCGAACAATTTTTCAGTAGAATTGAGGCCTATTTGCCTTTTTTAGCTTCATATCATTTTAGAATTGAAACGTCAAACACCTTTCCTCACAGTTCAGGAATTGCCTCTTCGGCATCAGGAATGAGTGCTTTGGCATTGTGTTTAATGCAGATAGAACAACAATTAAATCCAGATATTTCAAAAGAATTTTTCAACAAAAAAGCCTCCTTTTTGGCTCGTTTAGGCTCTGGAAGCGCCTGTCGTAGTGTTGAAGGCGATTTAATAGTATGGGGCACTCATACAAATATTAAAGGAAGTTCGGATTTGGTAGGAATCAAGTATCCTTATGCCGTGCATCCCAACTTTAAAAACTACTGCGACACCATTCTTTTGGTTGATAAAGGCGAGAAGCAAGTCAGTAGTACCGTTGGTCATAATTTGATGCACAACCATTCATTTGCCAAACAGCGTTTTGCACAGGCACATTCCAATATGGATGCCTTGATATCGGTTCTAAAATCTGGGGACTTAACGGCGTTCATTAGCATCGTAGAACGTGAAGCACTCACACTTCACGCCATGATGATGAGCAGCGATCCGTATTTTATATTAATGAAACCCAATACGCTTGAAATTATAAATAAAATCTGGGCATTCAGAGCAAAAACAGGGCTTCATATTTGTTTTACTCTAGATGCAGGTGCCAATGTTCATGTGTTATTTCCTGATAATGAAGCAGATGAAATCCAGAAATTCATAGAAACTGAGTTGGCAGTGTATTGTCAAAATGGCCATTTTATTGAAGACAAGTTAGGTCAGGGTGCACAACAAATAAAAATTTAATGTATATTTGGAGTGTAATTAATTAGGGGAAAATACAAGTATAATTCAGCTTTATGAAAGGACCACTTTTTTATTCAAAAATATTGCTCTTCGGAGAATATGGAATTATTAAAGATTCTAAAGGACTTTCCATACCCTATAATTT
>JABAYZ010000084.1 GCA_018608735.1 Flavobacteriaceae bacterium
GATAAATTTCTAAGTGTTACTTAGAAGGGTATCGAACATACCTAAACCAAGTTCCATGTAACACATCCTCACCCTGAGGAATTTTAAGCGGCAAAGGTACTGTAAATTAATTTAATGCAGATTTAAATACGCTACCAATTTTTTAACGGCTTTTCCACGATGTCCAATCCTATTTTTTTCAGCCAAAGACAGCTCGGCGAAAGTGTTTTTATACCCTGATGGTTTAAAAATAGGGTCATACCCAAAACCATCAGTACCTCTTTTGTTTTTGGTGATTTTGCCTTCACAAATCCCTTCAAATGTGATAAGCTCCCCCCGAAAATGCATTGCAATAACAGTTTTGAACTGCGCCGAACGCTCCGCTTTTTGGTTGAGTTCTGCTAATACTAAGTTCATATTATCATCTGCATTTCGTTGTGGCCCTGCATAGCGTGCAGAGTACACACCCGGAGCACCATTCAAAGCGGTAATTTCCAATCCTGTGTCATCCGCAAAGCAATCCATCCCATAATGGTCTTTAATATAATCGGCCTTTTGGATGGCGTTGCCCTTTATGGTGTCTTGCGTTTCGGGAACAGCTTCAGTACAGCCAATGTCTTCTAAACTTATCAACGTAATATGTTCAGGAAGTTGGGCTTGAACTTCTTTAATTTTATTAGGATTATTGGTAGCAAATACAATTTTCATAGCTATTGGTTTTATACTATCTGTGATGATAAGGTTCGTTTTTTAAAATTGTAAACCCTCTATAAAGTTGCTCAATAATAAAGAGGCGAACCATTTGATGTGAAAAGGTTAGTTTTGACAGTGCTAACTTTCCAGCGGCTTTTTTATAGACGTCTTCCGAAAATCCATAAGGCCCTCCAATAACCAAGACAAGGCGTTTGATTCCTGAGTTCATTTGTTTTTGAAGAAAAGTAGAGAACTCTACCGAATTCATTTCCTTTCCATTTTCATCCAATAGTATAAGACGGTCAGTAGGCAAGACTTTATTAAGGATTAATTTCCCTTCTTCTTCTTTTTGAAGTTTTTCAGATAGATTTTTACTATTTTTTAGGTCAGGAATAATTTCAAAAGAAAACCGCACATAATGCAATAATCGTTTTTGATAGATGGAAATAAGTCGATCTAATTCCGTTTGATCGGTTTTTCCTATGGCAATAAGTTTAATTTGCATTTCCCAAAGTTAAAATTAATTTGAATAAGGTTTTAGATTTATTAACATATTTCCGTTACAATTCATATTTTAGCTACAAAGTTACAAACATGATTACCAACGAACAATTTAAACACGAAGTACAGCTCATTATTGCCAATGCTGTTAGAGAAGATGTAGGAGAAGGTGACTATAGTTCATTAGCTTGTATTCCTACAAATGCGACTGGAAAAGCAAAACTTTTGGTCAAGGATAATGGCGTAATTGCCGGCATTAGTTTTGCCAAACAAGTTTTTCAGTATATTGACCCTGATCTAAAAGTCGAAATACTAATTAATGATGGGGCTAACGTAAAATTTGGAGATATTGCTTTTTTTGTTGAAGGGTCAAAACAATCCATTCTAAAAGCTGAGCGTATTGTCCTAAATGCAATGCAACGTATGAGTGCTATTGCCACAAAAACACATTCTTACGTTGAAATATTGGATGGTACCAATACAAAAATATTAGATACACGTAAAACAACTCCAGGATTCAGAGCCTTAGAAAAATGGGCCGTCGCCATAGGAGGAGGAGTGAACCACCGTTTTGCTTTGTATGATATGATTATGCTAAAAGATAATCACATTGATTTTGCAGGAGGAATCTCCAAAGCAATTTCAATGTCCAAAGCCTATTTAAAAGAACACCAATTAGATCTTAAAATAGTAGTGGAAGCCCGTGATTTGGATGAAATTAAAGAAATTTTAGAGAACCAAGGCGTACACCGAATTTTAATCGACAACTTTAATTATACAGATACTCAAATAGCCATTGAACTTATTGGAGATAAATGTTTGACAGAATCTTCTGGTGGAATCGATGAAGTGACGCTAAGACACTATGCCGAAATTGGAGTGAACTATATATCTAGTGGGGCCTTGACCCACTCTGTGTCAAATATGGATTTAAGCCTCAAAGCCGTGTAATGAGTCAGCCAATTGAAGATCAAATAGACAAAATCCCCGTTCTCAATTGGATTGTAAAATTCTTAAAACGAATTAAACTTCCTGGATTTGAAGGACTGTCGACATATGATCTTCTAGAAATGTATATTATTGGAATTTTTAAGGGCACTCTAACCACTCGTGCGAGCGCTATTGCTTTTAGTTTTTTTACCGCCATATTTCCATTTTTGTTATTCATTATTATTCTCATTCCATATATTCCTTTTGACAATTTTAAATTTGATTTCTTAAATTTTTTAGATTCATTTTTACCTCCGCAAACCTCAGGTTTTTTTAATCAAAATATTTTCGAAAACATTAACAACACAAACACTGGAGGATTACTTTCTACTGTTTTTTTGATTTCTATGTTTTTGATGGCTAATGGCGTAAATGCAGTGTTTTCTGGATTTGAAAATTCCTACCATCAACAAATCAATCGCAATTTTATTAAACAATACTTCTATGCTTTTGGAGTGGCGATCATTCTAGTAGTGCTTTTAATCCTAACTGTTATTGGATTCGGTTATGCTCAGATTTATTTGATCCCCCCCATCATCGAAAGATTTGGCTCTGGAGATGGAAGCAATGAACTTTTTTGGATTACACGTGCCAAATATTTCTTTTTTGTATTTATGATTTATATCAGTATGGCTACCCTATATTATTTTGGAACCAAAGATGGGAAACTATCAAGCTTCTTTTCTATAGGGGCGCTATTTACTACCTTTTTGATTTTGCTTACGTCTTATTTATTTGGACTTTATATCGAAAATTTTTCAACCTATAATGAATTATATGGTTCCATTGGTGCCCTATTAATTTTACTCTTTTACTTTTGGCTCAATGCAAATATTATTCTTCTTGGCCATGAATTGAATTCCTCCCTTCAACGTTTAAAGAAAAAATGCACGCCATAAACGTATTTTTTATCGATGTTATTTTACCACTTTCTTTAGAGCGGAACTTTACCTACGCCATTACCAAAGCGGAAGCCAATTTTGTAAAAAGAGGGTTCAGAGTCGCAGTTCCTTTTGGGAAAAATAAAGTATACACTGGGCTTGTGTATAACATACACGACAAGGAACCCACTGCCTATGAAGCCAAATCGATACATAGCATATTAGATGATTCTCCAGTAGTTAATGACTACCAGTTTAAATTATGGGAGTGGATGTCGAGTTATTACCTGTGTACTATGGGTGAGATTATGCGTGCCGCAATGCCTAATGCATTTTTATTAGAAAGTGAAACCATTATTTCACTAAACCCTAAATCAGGATTTGATGTCAATGCGTTTAAAGATGATGAATATCTTGTTTATGAAGCACTGCAACCGCAAACCAGTCTAAAAGTCTATGAAATCAATGCGATTGTAGATCGTAAAAATTCATTTCCAGTTCTAAAACGTTTACTCGATCAAAACGTAATTGCACTCGAACAAGAACTTTCTGAGAAATATAAACCCAAATTAATTCGTTGCGTTCGTTTACATCCTAACTATCAGCATGAAAACGGCTTGCAAGAGCTAATAGAAACCCTTAAAAGTGCTTCTAAACAACGCGAAATTGTATTAAGTTATTTTAATTTGGCCACATCCACGAAACAAATTAAAGTAGCTGATCTTAAAACCAAAAGCAATGCGACGTCTTCTCAAATCAAAACACTCATAGACAAAGCGGTTTTTGAAGACTACCATTACCAAACGGATCGCATTAAATTTGAAGATTCCAAAGCAGATGCTGCCAAAGAATTAAACACCTATCAGATCGCTGCATTAGAAGAAATTGATCAACAATTCGAGGCTCATAATACAGTCTTACTTCATGGGGTGACTTCATCTGGTAAAACCGAAATTTATGTAAAAAAAATTGAAGCGATTTTAGCCCAAGGACAACAAGCCTTATATTTAGTTCCAGAAATTGCCTTAACCTCACAGTTGGTACAACGTTTACAACAGTATTTTGGAAATCAAATCGCAGTATACCATTCGCGATATTCCCAAAATGAACGTGTAGAGGTTTGGAATCATGTATTGAATCAATCCGAAAATGCTCGCGTTGTTATTGGTGCGCGGTCTTCAGTTTTTCTTCCGTTTAGCAATCTCGGACTGGTGATTGTCGATGAAGAACATGAGCAATCCTACAAGCAATTTGATCCATCTCCTCGATACCATGCAAGAGATACAGCGATTGTGTTGGCTGCACTTTATGAGGCCAAAACGCTTTTGGGATCTGCAACGCCTAGTATTGAAAGTTTTTATAATGCAACAAAAGAAAACAAGTTTGGTTATGTAGCCATCACAAAACGTTTCAACAATGTACTAATGCCAGAAATTGAACTGGTGGATTTGACGGACAAATACAAACGAAAACGCATGACGGGTCATTTTAGTGACCGGTTAATTACCGAAATAAAAGAAGCTTTAGATGCAGATTTTCAAGTTATATTGTTTCAAAACAGACGAGGATTTTCACCCATAGTTTCGTGTAATACTTGCGGTCATACGCCCGAATGCCCCAACTGTGATGTTAGTTTGACGTTTCACCAATATAAAAACCAACTTCGTTGCCATTACTGTAGTCATACTATAGCCATGCAGCTCACCTGTGGTGCTTGTGGTGGCGTTGAAATTGATAGTAAAGGATTTGGTACCGAACAAATTCAGCAAGAAGTAGAGCTTTTATTTCCAGAAGCAAAAGTGGCTCGAATGGATTTGGATACTACCCGAGGAAAATACAGCTATGACCGAATCATATCTAGTTTTGAAAACAAAGAAGTAGATATATTAGTAGGCACTCAAATGGTGACAAAGGGGCTCGATTTTAGACATGTAAAATTAGTAGGTGTTCTCAATGCGGATCAATTGATTAATTTCCCCGACTTTAGAGCTCATGAACGCAGCTTTCAATTGTTACAACAAGTGGCAGGTCGTGCAGGTCGTACAGACGCAAGAGGTAAGGTGATCATCCAAACCTATAATCCGCACCACACAATTCTTCAACAGGTTTCTATAAACGATTATGAGTCCATGTTTATAGAGCAATTAGAAGACCGCCGTATCTATAAGTACCCTCCTTTTTGTCGAATCATCAAACTAACCTTAAAACACAAGGATTATAATAAAGTAAATGATGGGGCAGAATGGTTGGCAACGAGTTTGAGACACGTATTTAAAACGAATGTATTAGGTCCTGAATCTCCAGTTGTTTCGAGAATTCGAAATCAGTACCATAAAAATATACTGCTTAAAGTACCTCAAAACCAATCGTTGGTTAAAACAAAATCAGTGCTTCAGAAAATTAAAATGCGATTTTTGAGTACAAGTAATTTTAGGGCGGTACGTTTGTTAATTAATGTCGATAACTACTAATTTACAATAACGTCTAGGGCTTCGCTCAATTGTGTTTTTCGAGTTCTGCTCAATGGGAGTTTCATTTTTTCAATTTCCACAAATTTACTGTCATACCGTTCTACTTTTTTAAGGTTGATGATATAGGATTTATGAATTCTTAAAAACAACCCTTTTGGAAGTTCATTCTCAAAAGCTTTCATGGTTGAAAGAATGACAAAGCTTTTGTCGTTAGTAATGAGTTTCACATAATCTCCTAGGGCTTCAATCCATTTAATTTGATTAATATAGATCTTACGTTTCTTTAAATTGCTTTTTACAAAAATATGCTCTCCATCATAATCCTGAAAATTCTCTTTCATTTTGGCTTGTAAAATAGCCTTTGAAATGGCCTCGTTAAATCGATTTTCAGATGCGGGCTTTTCCAAATAATCGATCACGTTGTATTCGAACGCTTTGAATGCATGAGAAGTATCTTCACTTACTATGATCGCACAAGGCGTTTTGAGGTCGGGATTGGTACTAAAAATATTTAAGAGCTCAAATCCATTTGAAGCAGGTAAATCAATATCCATCAAAATCAAATCTACAGCAGTTTTTTGAAGAAACTTCTTTGCTTCAAGCGCCGTAGAGAATTCACCAATCACATTAAGTGAGGGATGATTTTTTGTGAGTTTTATAGTAGTGAATCGTTGCAGAGAATTACTATCAATAATTATACAATTTAAATTCATTCGGGATAATTTGAAATGATTAACGAATACAATTATACAAAAAATAATCCGATAAAATTCTTAAAACTCCGTTTAACGAATAAAATTATAAGAAGTTAAATAATAGAGTTTGTTGTTGTATAAACAAAAACAAATACCTACTTTTGCAGCCATTTTAAAACAAAAATTATAAAATTTATGAATCATTACGAAACTGTTTTCATCTTGAATCCCGTTTTA
>JABAYZ010000100.1 GCA_018608735.1 Flavobacteriaceae bacterium
CCACAGTTGACAGATTTATTGAAGAGAACTCAACTATTCCAAGTAGAGTTTTTTTGCCCCACACGCCATCAATGGTGCCATCATATAAGCCTTCACGTTTTAAATTTGCCTGAATCCTTTTACGTTGGAATTTAGCAAGTTCTATAAATTTATTTTTTAAGTGTGGATATACTGTCCATACAGTAGAATTATACTTCGCCCCTTGTTGCGCCAACAACTGGTCAAATCTATGGGAAAAAATCATCTCCTGTTTAGACAAAATTTGAAAACCCGGACCACTTCTTTTATCGTTGATCCAATTTCCTATGTAGATGGTGCCGTCTTTAAATACTATTTTACCCTGGCCGGCACGTTTGCCGTTTCTCCACTCGCCTTCAAAAAATACAACATTTGGATCGTTAACCCAGGTATAAATGCCCCTACCATTCCGTATGCCATCTACTATCTCGCCAAAATAACGATCCCCACTTTCATATCTCTGAAGTTTCTTTGTTTTTTTCGTTTGGTTGGCTGAGCTAACCATACATTTTAGATTTCGTCTTTTAGCTTCTGTTATGTAAGGGCGTGCACTAGTTGCAGATCTCCAGCGACTTACGCCATTAACTGTGGTGGTTGCTCGGGCACAAAGTAACCTTGTTGGACAATTCTTTGTGGAGTCCATGGAACACAACTGATTGTTCACCCTTGGTTTTGGCCTTAGTGTAAGTTCCGTTATTACCCCGCATGCCAGGTTCCGCCTTTTTGCTTGCGCAACGTGTGCTCGGTTATATTGATCCCAGATTAATTCGCCATTTAAATTTTGCGTCGTCGCCTCACTACACAAGTCTATTGCATTGCAAGAACTGGCGGTATTTTTGCACCTAAATGGAATTTTTTTAGCAGTTTTATACACGCCGCAAGAAAGTCCTCGCCTTTTGGCTAAATTTACGTGCCCCTGTAAATTTCCTAGGCTCGTCCAAAACGCGCCACCAGTAGATGTTTTAATAGCAGCATATTTGCAAAGGTCCTTATCAGTACATTCATAAGCGCTCTTAAAGCAGCTATCGTTTGCACGTGCAGTTTGTTCTACAGTTACCTTACAGTCCAAACCTCTCTGTTTGGCTGCGTCGCTGTACTTTCGATTGCTATAGCTAGTGTCCCAGCGGCCATTAGATGTTGCCAGCGAACAAAGTATTTCCTCATCGCATAGCTGAGGATTTGTCCCGCAAGTCACCTTAGTGGTCTCAGCAACGATTGTAGAAGAAGAGTCAGTGACTTGGGTCTCTTTAGTCGAGGCATTTTTTAAAAACGCCCAAACTATTAACACCAAAACTGACACTAATAAAAATTTTGCAAACCCAGTCATTTTTTGTGGTGTGTTCTGTGTCGGTTGTGGCACCGGCCGAGGTTGTGGCGCTATGGATGGCTCTACTGGTGTTGGAACAGGAGGAGGAGCTTGCAACCCGTCAAGTTTACACTGCATGCACTCTTTATCGCGAAACTTTATATGAAGCGAATTTTGCTGAAATTTGTCACAACGTACGTACCCTTTTGAATGCTCTATTCTTTCAAATATTTGTACCCATGCAGCTGCAGAAGTCCTAGTAGATCCGGTGAAACAACTTTCGAAGGCAGATAAAATATTATTTTCCCATTGGAGATGTAAACTAGAAACATGAGGCGCAATAGCCGGGTTTGCAGTATCACCATAGGCATAATTACCGGATGTGGCCCTATCATCATTTGTGTTTAGATTAGTTTCTACTTTTGTAACACCAGAGTATGGGTGCAGCCCTCGATTTAAAATTTGAAAATTAAGAACTGATAAAGCATATAAATCTTGGCCGCGGCCCAGTGATTGTGGGGATAATCGATTAATAGTTACTTCGGGTGCGATGTAGTCTGGTGATACAAAATCAGATGGATAATGTACTCCGTTCCTTTCAAAAGAAAAGCCATCGCAGTCCAGTATAATTACTTCATTTGTTAGTGTATTGATTGCTATATTTTGGGGCTTTATGTCGATTAAGTAGATATTTTTTTTATGAAATTTTTCTATCTCAATTGATAGATTTTTGGCAATTAAAATCAAATTAGGTAATGCCAGTAGTTTTGTATCGCTAATTTGGGATCTTAAAATGTTATCATAATAATGATCAACGGTTTTGAATGAACCTAAATCAAACAGCTCCATGGCAAAGCCGATGTTTTGGCTATCTTTTTGTATGATGCCTAACGGCCAGGCATGAGTTTTGACGAAAGAAAATTCTTGATCATTACCTAATTCAGTTAAGGCCTTAAGTTTTGACCAATTTATTTGGTCAGGTTTTTTATAAATTTTTAACGCGTAATAACGGCCGTCAATAAACGCCTTGTAAACATCAGCGGTAGCACCACGACCTAAATGATCCTTTGGGTCCTGTTCAAACATCTGAACTGAGTTTGGAGTAATTAAAGAATAAGCCAAATTTAAACCACTGCTCTATTACTCAGACACTTGTTCTTCTGTATTTTGTTTATTGTTATTTCCTTTTTGTATTTCCGGGGTTAATGAATCGATCGCATTTTTAACGGCATCATTAATTAGTCCTTTATCAGACTTATGCTCTGTCGACGCGTCTTGATTGTTATTGGTATGGTCTGTGGCATGACTCTCTTCGGCTGCTTCTTGACCGATAACTACTTGATCTTCATTTTGGTCCACTTCCACACTGTTTGATGCGTCATCATTAGAATGTTGAAGCGAGTTATCATTTTGCAAATTTGCATCAGTAATTGCATCATCCCGCTCCGGTATGAACGCCTGATCAGGCACAATAGTGTTATTCTCTTCTGCAACTGGATTTTGGAACGCTACATCATTATTCAGTAGCTCATCTGGCTCACGAATTACGAAGTTCAGAACGAGGTAGGATGAAACGACGACCGTCAATAAAAGGCAGACTGTTAAAGTGGTTCGTTTGTGAAAAAAGCCAAAAATCAATCCAATAATATTATTTTTTTTTATTTTCCTAGATGTAACATTTTCACCTTCAAAAACTATGCTTGGATTTTGGTAAGCAGTTGTGCTGGAGCTATTTTTTTTTTGAATTTTAGGATAAAAATCGGACAGCGAGTTGTTTTCTTCTGGCCAATACCGGTTGGTTTCCTTGGTGATTTCATTTGAGGCAATTATCACTAATGATTTATCATCATTAGTCTTTTCATCAGCCTGGTCTGTGCTCATAGTTTGTTCTAAATGCTTATTTTTCTTTGACAATGGGCAATCGATAAAGTCACTTAAGATTTCATAAACCAGCTCGTCTTTCAAGCGGTCTCCAACTGATAATAAATCTATTCCGCCATCGGTTCCCGCAATTAACCATGAAACATTTGAAAAGGGTGTTATTCTTAAATGCTTGAGCCAGGTGGATTCAGTAAGAAAATATGTCTCGTTTTTGTACTCCCCATTCTCTGGCTTTGAGAGATATAATTTCTCATTCAATATGCACTGGTTATTTGTTAGGTTACTCGTGCCACATAAAACTGCCCCATCCCCAATATGGGCCACTAAACAAGTATTTTCAAAAAATATCCCGCTAACCAGCGTACAATGGTAGTCAACCAAATCATATGTATCAAATTCCTTGTAGAGGAAACTTCTTAAATCGATAATGCACTGTATTATGTAATCGTTTATCCATGAGCCAGGTCCTTTATCTTCAATCATTTCTGGCAGTTTGGAAAGTTTCTCTGCCATAAATTGAGCTGTAAATGATGATGAAAGCTGTGATTTCTTCGAGGAACCTGCCCCATCGCTCAAACAGAAAGCTACATTTCCCTTCTTATCTTCGACTATTGCAAAATTATCTTGTTTCTCTTCTCCGTGAGATAAGTGGGATGAGCCGATTACTGATCCACCGCCTACGATCCAATTTGACATCTTTTAAATCCCAACATGCCGCCAAGGATCTGTGTCAGGTAGTTCCACGGTGTCCCCGGGTCTACTACGCGTCACAGCACTTAAACTTTCACTAAGCCAAACAAAAAATTCGTTAAACTTGGTTTCCTGCATGTCAATGCAGGGTCGATCAGAAATCTCGTCTAGTCGTTTTCCCCCTGAGGCACTATCTATCCCAATTGGAAAAATCATCACTTTCTTATTAGTGATGGCTTGCTTGCATTTCTCTGCCGCGGTCTTCCAATCACTCTGGAGACTGGTAGGCTCCCCGTCGGACATGACAAGCATCCAGGGTCTTGTGTAACTGAGACCAGATTGATTGAGGTTTGATTTAGCTGTTTCTACTAAGTTTAGGCCAAGCTCGAGTCCTTCTGCTAATGGCGTGTTACCACCTTCTTTTAGTTTAAATGCTGTAAAATAATTGGCGTCCGTCCAATCCATTAGTAGTTCTGCCGTAGAATTTGGACCACCGACTAAAACTATAGACACTTGCACTCGAGTGAGGGCTGTACTGTCTGATCTCAGCGCTTTTTCAAACTCTTTCAGCCCTTCATTCAGAAGCTGGATACGTGTCTTGCCTGAAGATGTTTTTGTAGACATGGAATAAGACGCGTCTAGCACCAAAACACACGGGGTTCTCTGATTGGGATTGTTTACGTAATCGACTGTCATAATCTATGGCACCTTAGCTTTTAAGTCGGTGACAAGTCTTTAAATTAAATAAGACCGCCGACCCACTAACACAAGAGTCGTATAATGTGAGAAACTTTCTTGTTGGTCAAGAACAGAGAAAAAATCTTTTTAAAGTAAACTATTGCGAACCAGCGTTAGTATTTTTAAGGATCTTTTGTATCCTTGACTCTATTTACTAGTTTTGCTCACGTTGAAATATCAATTGGTCATCAGAGGCAAAATTCATGAAGTATTGCAGTACATGTAGTGAACCGGCACAAAACACCATGGTTATGTGTGCTCAATGTGGCGCAAGAAGTTTTTCAGATATGCCGCATGTTACGCCAGCTAGTGCCAGTCCACCTGAGGTGATTGACGATCAAATTCAGCCTGTGAATACTGGTAATATTAATACTTTGCCTCCGAAATTTAACGGTAATGCGTCGGGCGTGGGAGTTGTTCCTGAAGGTTGGCTCGCATCCCCGCCCACCCCTTGGCGACGTTATGCAGCCAGAATGCTGGACATCACATTTTTTGGATACCTAGGCTTTGCTGTTATAGGTTTCGTGTATTACGCAGTTGCCCCGTACTCGGCAGATAAGTTCTTTTCCATCTTCAGTGGGCCAGGCGGCACTGTATTAGATTTAGTGATTACCGCACTAGTTGGATGCGTCTTGAGCGGTGCTGTGATAGGTTTGTCAGGAAGTTCATTGGGTAAGTTATTGTTTGGATTAATGGTTGTAGACAATAATGGCAATAAGATCGGCGCCGTTCAAGGAATGCAACGTGATATAGCTGTTTATTTACGGGGTCTCGGCCTTGCCATTCCATTGGTATCTTTATTCACACTTTGGATTGCATACTCAAAATTGAAAGAGACGGGATCAACTAGTTGGGATACAGATAAAAATTGTGTTGTGTGGCATAGACCCAGTGGTCCGGGGCAATATTTATTGAATGTTATCGGTATTTTTATTTTGATACTTCTTAACGCCGCAGCCAGAGTATTGAATGCAATGTAACAATGCCAAAAAAAATCAAGTTTGTGACGATTTTAGGAGCCGCCGCCGCTCTCATTGCTTTAATAGTGCTTCCAATTGATCAGTATGTGGCCAACAACTCTGATAATCTTTTTAGATCTCTAGTACTAGAAGCCCTAATATACTGGGCGGTTTTAATTATTTCGGGTGCAATACTGATATCTTTTTTAGTAGATAACGACGGTGATTTTGTAACGTCCTTAGATTTATCAGATTTAGCTGCTGGGCTAATGTATGCATGTTTTATAGCATATGGAATTAACCTAGTTTTTAGTTCATCATTTAAGATCAGTAATGCTAAAAATTTAAAAAAATATTCTGGGGTTGCCGCGATAGTCGACGATAACTGGGTACAAATAAATGGGCCAATCGGAGATTTAACTCTCAAGTCAGTAAACCAGATTGCTTATAGTAATGATATAAAAGTTGTAGAGTTGCATAGCAGTGGTGGCCTGATTGCCTCTGCGCTGAGTGTAGCAAGCATTATAGATAGAAATAAGATCACTACCGTCGTGAAAGGTGAATGTGCTAGTGCCTGTGTTTTGATAGCGGTTTCTGGAAAACAATTATTTGTATCTCCTGACGCTAGCTTTGGCTTTCATAATGCATCCTCTATAAGTCAACCAGAGAGTGAACTTGGCAAATATAACAGTATGGTGGCTAGTAAAACTATGTTCTCTTTTCTCAAAAAAAATGGCATTCCTAGCGATATTATTAAAAAAGCAGAGAGCACACCAGCAAACCAGATGTATTATGTTACGGGTGCGGATCTAATTCGACGAGGTATAGCAATACGATTAAA
>JABAYZ010000209.1 GCA_018608735.1 Flavobacteriaceae bacterium
GCCTTTGATAAAATTGAAGCTGCTGGAGATATGCAACCATCACTTGTTGCTGGGGGTATTAAAGTAGCACTTTTAACAACCGTATTTGGTCTGATTGTTGCTATTATATTACAAGTCTTTTATAACTACATTATATCTAAAATTGATAGCATTGTAAATGACATGGAAGATTCCTCTATATCTTTAATGGATATATTGGTTAAAAACAAAAAATAACAACACCTCAATACTAAATCAGATAATTATGAATTTACAAAAATTATTGAAGATTGTAGCTATTGTCATCGGTGTGATTTCAATCTTTTTCCTTGGAAGTATTATTTCTACAGGAGACGAAGCTATAAAAGCAGGCGAAGGCAGCAGTACAATCAATACATTCATGTATGTGTCTTATATCATTCTAGCAATTGCCGTTGCTATCGTATTGATTTTTACAGTACTAAATTTAGTTTCTAACACATCAGGTTTAAAAAACACACTTATAGGCGCTGGCGCGTTCCTAGTATTAGCATTACTATGCTACTATGGGTTTGCTAACGGCGTAGAAACAACTCTTAAAGATGGTGACATACTATCAGAAAGTGGTTCTAGACTTGTAGGTGCTGGGTTGTACTTATTCTATTCCTTAGCAGTTATTGCTGGAGTAATAATGTTAGGTTTCGGAATTAAAAAAATGGCAAAATAATATGGCAAAGCGATCTGCACCAGAAGTGAATGCCGGCTCAATGGCCGATATTGCCTTCTTACTGTTAATATTTTTCTTGGTTACTACAACCATAGAAAAGGATTCTGGAATCAACCGGAAACTCCCTCCTGTGGAAGATGTTGATCAGCCAGATGTAGTAATCAAACAGAAAAATATTTTTACAGTACTGTTAAATGGTAAAGATCAATTGCTTGTCGAAGATGAGCTTATGGAGCTTAAAGATTTGAGAGCAGCGGCTGTTGAGTTTTTAGATAACAATGGAGATCAAACCTGTACCTATTGTAAAGGCGCTAAAGATCCATCTTCCTCGGACAATCCAGACAAAGCAATTATATCTTTAAAAAACGAACGCGAAACATCCTATGCGGCATACATATCAGTTCAAAATGAACTGGTTGCGGCATATAATGTGCTTCGAAATAAAAGAGCACTCGAACTCGGATCTCAAGAAGGATTTTTAGATATGAATTTTGTAGAAATGCAAAAGAATTATAAAGATGCACGTTTTGTAGGAAACAAAACTAAACTGAAAGAACTAATCGATCAAATAAAAGTAGAGTATCCACAGAAACTTTCAGAAGTTCAGTAGTTTAATTTAAAAGCAAACAAACAAAATGTCAAAATTTAAAAAGAAAACTGACGGAGGCATACCAGCAATTTCCACGGCTTCGCTTCCAGATATTGTATTTATGTTACTGTTCTTTTTTATGGTAGCTACCGTAATGCGTGAAAATTCACTTAAAATTCAAAACGCACTTCCAGTAGCAAACCAAGTAGAAAAGCTTGATAAGAAAAACCCAGTGAGTTATATTTACATGGGTAAACCAAGTGCTGGCTATGAGAAATTTGGAACAGAATCAAGAATTCAATTGAATGATCAATTTGCCGACCTTTCAGAAGTAGGTGCATTTATCGGATCCGAAAGAACAGCCTTAAGAGAGGAATTAGTACCTTTTCTTACCGTTGCCCTTAAAGTCGATAAAGACGCCAATATGGGAATTGTAGGCGATGTCAAACAAGAACTTAGAAAAGTCAATGCACTCAAAATCAACTATACCACTGGTGTAGGTGATGCAATGACAAATTTGAAATAAAATTCTATCCTAAAATAATTTAAAAAGCATTCTACTTAGAATGCTTTTTTTATTTAATTTAGTACCATAAAATCAGGATAACCCTATGAGAACACGTCTTTTATTATTGTTTTTTTGGACCTGTATTTCTGTGGTATCTTCACAATCAAATACGACTTCCGAATCAGACAGTTTATATAGAGAAGATCAACTTTATGTTGGCGTTACTTACAATGCGTTATTACAATTACCAGATGGTGTTACTCAAAATAGTTTTTCTACAGGCTTACATTTGGGCCTAATTAGAGATTTTCCATTAAACAAACGCCGCAATATTGCCATAGGTTTAGGGCTGGGATACTCCTTTAATATTTTCAATCAAAATATTAAAATCAATGCGTCTAATACACCAACATATACGATTTTAAATGATGTTGATTATTCTAGGAACAATTTTTCTCAGCACCTCATAGAAGTGCCTTTTGAATTGCGTTGGCGAACGTCTAATGCAGAGTCCTATAAGTTTTGGCGCATATATACAGGAATCAAACTTGGATATCTAGTAGGCTCAAAATCTGTTTTTGATGGCGCTTCAGGGCGTATATCAAATAGAAATTTAGAGAACTTGAATCCTTGGCAGTATGGATTAACACTTAGTGTAGGCTATAATACTTGGAATGGCTATATTTATTATGGACTACATCCAATTTTTGATAAGGCTTTTTCCGAAAATGCTCAAGCCTTAGATATGAGTGCCTTAAAAATCGGACTTATTTTTTATGTGTTATAACAAGTGATCAAACAATAAAAATTGAGGAATAACACCAATAATTAGCCCTGCTACGAGTTCTTTGGTGGTATGTGCATTCAAATGTAAACGAGAGCTAGCCATAGCCCCCACCACAATTAAAAATAGTGCCAAAGCCCCACTAAAAGAATTCCCATAGTGCAAATTAATAAGAATCATAAAAAAGAAAGTGCCTCCTGTACTCATCATATGGATGCTTGTTTTGAAGTTTAGAAACGCCAAAAATAGCCCTCCCAAAGCCGTGATCATACCACCTAGAAACAAATAATGTAATTCTATACTTATTGACTTAGGTAAAATCATAAAACTTAAATAGCCCAAAATAATACTATTTAGAAGTAATGGCCAGCGGCGTTCTTTAGTCGTTTTCAGATGAATGGTTTGTACTACACGCAATTGTTTTAAGATAAAATATAAAACAAGAGGCAAAATAACACTCCAAAAAATAATTGAAATCAACCAAAAACTAATTCGAATTGCAGGAAATGAAATTGGAGTTACAGAAAAATAATACACAGCTCCCATCCATGGCATTAATAAAGGATGTAAAATATAAGAGATACTTTTTAAAAAAGAAGTTAACATAGGTAGGATTAATTGACGTAATATTACTAAAAAAAAATTATTTATGTGTTGCGATATGTAAAAATCAAAGCTATAATTTCAAGAATCTCACCTAATCGTAAAATGACCTGCGTTATTCGGTGGCTTTTTGTTTAAATTTCTTAATTTTGCGACCTTAATAGCAATGAAAAATGAGCGCGACATTTCCTGAATATAAAGGACTTAACTTACCAAACGTAGCAGACGAAATGCTAAAGTTTTGGGAGGACCATGATATTTTTGACAAAAGCATTACCTCTCGAAATGGTAAACCACCCTATGTGTTTTTCGAAGGACCACCATCTGCCAATGGTTTGCCAGGTGTACATCATGTTTTGGCACGCGCCATAAAAGATATTTTTCCACGTTACAAAACCATGAAAGGCTTTCAGGTAAAGCGTAAAGCAGGTTGGGACACACACGGTCTTCCAATTGAATTGGGCGTAGAAAAAGAATTAGGAATTACAAAAGAAGATATTGGAAAAACTATTTCTGTTGAAGACTATAATGCTGCCTGCCGAAAAGCAGTGATGCGCTACACAGATATCTGGAATGATCTTACTCAAAAAATGGGCTATTGGGTCAATATGGATGATCCTTATGTTACTTATGACCCTAAATACATGGAAAGTGTATGGTGGTTGTTAAAGCAAATTTATAATAATAAACTTATATATAAAGGCTATACAATCCAACCGTATTCGCCAAAGGCAGGCACAGGCTTAAGCTCTCATGAGCTCAACCAACCAGGTACCTATCAAGATGTTACGGACACGACTATTGTTGCTCAGTTTAAAGCAAACGAGGCATCACTCCCCGAGTTTCTACAGAATGAAGGGTCTATTTTATTTTTGGCTTGGACCACAACTCCGTGGACCTTGCCGAGTAATACCGCTTTAACTGTTGGTCCAAAAATTGAATATGTACTTGTGAAGACCTATAATCAATACACCTTTGAACCTGCCAACGTGGTTGTTGCAAAGGCATTGGTTGGCAAACAATTTAGCGGAAAATTTAAGGCAGTAGAACACTTGGACGATTTGGAAGGCTATCAGTCCTCAGACAAAACCATTCCTTTTTATGTTGTAAAATCGTTTATAGGAAAAGACCTTGTGGGAATCTCCTACGAGCAATTGTTAGATTATGCCTTGCCAAATGACAACCCTCAAGATGCTTTTAGAATCATATCTGGAGATTTTGTAACTACAGAAGACGGCACCGGAATTGTGCATACTGCTCCAACATTTGGAGCAGATGATGCCCTAGTAGCTAAACAAGCCAGCCCAGAAATTCCACCATTATTAGTGAAAGACGCGGATGACAATTTAGTACCACTTGTAGATCTACAGGGTCGATTTAGACCTGAAGTCGCCGAGTTTGCTGGATGCTTTGTGAAAAACGAATATTATCCCGAAGGCGAAGCACCCGAAAAATCTGTAGATGTAGAGTTGGCTATTAAATTAAAAATAGAAAACAAAGCCTTCAAGGTTGAAAAATACAAACACAGTTATCCTAACTGCTGGAGAACTGACAAACCGATTTTATACTATCCATTAGATTCTTGGTTTATAAAGGTCACAGATGCAAAAGAACGCATGTTCGATCTAAACAAAACGATCAATTGGAAACCAAAAAGCACAGGCGAAGGTCGTTTTGGAAACTGGTTAGCAAATGCAAACGATTGGAATTTATCTCGCTCTCGCTATTGGGGAATTCCGCTTCCAATATGGCGCACAGAAGATGGAAAAGAAGAAATTTGTATTGGTTCGGTCGAAGAGTTAAAAGCTGAAATGCAAAAAGCAGTTAAAGCGGGAGTTTTAGAAAATGACATTTTTGAAGATTTTGTAGTCGGTGATCAGTCACTTGAAAATTACGCCAAAATTGATTTGCATAAAAATATTGTCGATGCTATTACATTGGTATCTCCATCCGGAAAGCCAATGCAGCGCGAAAGCGATTTAATTGATGTCTGGTTTGACTCGGGGAGTATGCCCTATGCTCAATGGCACTATCCATTTGAGAACAAAGATCTTATTGACGAAAACAAAGCCTTTCCAGCAGATTTTATTGCTGAAGGTGTGGATCAAACTCGAGGATGGTTTTACACCCTTCATGCCATCGCCACCATGGTTTTTGATTCTGTGGCTTACAAAAATGTGGTATCCAATGGACTTGTCTTAGACAAAAACGGACAGAAAATGTCCAAACGTTTGGGTAATGCTACCGATCCTTTTGAAACACTTTCGACCTATGGTGCAGATGCCACACGTTGGTATATGATTAGTAATGCAAACCCATGGGATAATTTAAAATTTGACATCGAGGGTATTGAAGAAGTAAAACGAAAGTTTTTCGGCACCTTATATAATACCTATTCTTTTTTCACGCTCTATGCAAATATTGACAAATTCAGCTACGCAGAAGCCAACATTTCAAGTCAAGATCGTCCAGAAATTGACCGTTGGATTTTATCAGAACTCAATTCATTAATTGAAAAAGTAGATGCCTATTACGCAGACTATGAACCTACAAAAGCAGCTCGTGTAATCTCTGAATTTACTCAGGAATACTTAAGTAACTGGTATGTTCGTCTTAGCAGAAGACGCTTCTGGAAAGGGGAGTATGAAACGGATAAAATATCGGCCTATCAGACCTTATATACCTGTATGCTTACCATTGCTAAGCTTGGCGCACCAATTGCACCATTTTTCATGGACCGCTTATATTTAGATTTGAATTCTGCAACGCATAAAGAAGCTTTTGAAAGTGTCCATTTATCAGATTTCCCATCAGCAGATGTCACCCTAATTGATAAAAATTTGGAGCGAAAAATGGAACAGGCACAAACCATTTCATCTCTAGTATTATCATTAAGAGCAAAAGAGAAAATCAAGGTTCGTCAGCCCCTACAAAAAATCATGATTCCAGTGAGTTCTGTAACTCAAAAAGAAGATATTTTAGCTGTTGTAGACTTAGTAAAACACGAAGTCAATGTCAAAGAAGTTGAATTATTAGAAGATGCTTCAGATATTTTGGTGAAACAAATCAAACCAAATTTTAAAGCTTTAGGGCCAAGATTTGGAAAAGACATGAAGTCGATTGCCAATGTCATTCAAAACTTACAACCAAACGACATCAAGCAAATTGAAGAAAAAGGCGTTTTAGGTATTGAAATTAATGGAAAAAGTATTAATTTGGAACGCAATGATGTAGAGATTACCTCTCAAG
>JABAYZ010000058.1 GCA_018608735.1 Flavobacteriaceae bacterium
GCTCCTCGTCCTCTTCGGCCTTATCTACGGCCGTATAAGCGGCGGCATTGATCACAGCACTTGGCGCCAAGGCGCGGATCCTCTGCGCGCAGGTGACTGGGTCAGACAAATCGGCCTGGTCTCGTCCCAACGCTAACACATCGCCCGAACGTTGTAACTCAGTTGCAACCTGCCCGGTCTTGCCAAAAACCAAGATCATGACTTCACACCTAAGCGTTGGCCTACTCCAGATCGATCCAGCAAGGGCCGCCACCAATTTTCATTATCCAAATACCAGCTAACGGTTTTCTCCAGGCCCTCGTCGATGGTAACCGACGGCCGCCAGCCTAATTCATCACGAATACGGGTCGGATCAATCGCGTAACGTGCATCGTGGCCTGGGCGGTCGGCTACAAATGCAATCAAATCTGTATAGCTACCGCTTGCACGGGGCTGCAGACGGTCCAGTGTAGCGCAGAGAGTTTGAACCAGCTCCAAATTCGTCCGCTCATTCTCACCGCCGATATTATAGCTTCGGCCCACCTCACCCTCTTTAAGAACTAGAAGAAGCGCATCGGCGTGATCCTCCACATACAGCCAATCACGGATATTTCCGCCATTACCGTATATTGGTAACGGCTTGCCCGCTAGCGCGTTTAGGATGACAACGGGAATTAACTTTTCTGGAAAATGATACGGTCCGTAGTTGTTAGAGCAATTAGTCAGTACGATCGGTAAGCCATAAGTTTCATGCCAAGCGCGGACCAGATGGTCAGAACTCGCCTTAGATGCGGAATATGGGCTGCGCGGATCATATGGCGTATCTTCTGTAAAAAAAACTGTTTGATTGCTCGGCAGGCTGCCAAACACCTCATCGGTACTGACGTGATGAAACCTAAATATTGTGGGATGACCTTTGCTTTGCCAATAGCTGCGCGCGGCCTCAAGCATGTTTAATGTGCCATTAATGTTAGTCTCAATAAAATCCGCAGGGCCATCAATCGAGCGATCCACATGGGATTCCGCGGCCAAATGCATTACAGTATCTGGAGAATGTCGGGAGAAGACCGCGTCTAGCCCTGCGCGATCGCGTATATCAACTTGCTCAAAAGCATAATTTGGATGTCCGGTGACCGAGGCCACATTCTCCAAGCAGGCCGCATAGGTGAGCGCATCTGCATTCACCACCGAATGACCGCGGGCAATCGCTAAGCGAATTACGGCCGATCCAATAAAACCTGCACCACCCGTAACCAAAACCTTCATGAGTTTTCACCAAAAATGAACGGGCTTTCAAAGTCTTTAAGTAATGGCGCTTTAGCGTCTTTTTCGTTTAGGATTGGATAGCCTGTCAGTGGCCACTCAATGCCTATAGCTGGATCATCCCACCGCATCCCACCTTCTGCTTCGGGCGCATAATAGTTGCTACACTTATAGACAATCTCGCTGTCAGGCTCCAACGTCACAAAGCCATGCGCAAAACCAATTGGCACATAAAGTTGGTGCCCATTCTCAGCTGACAGTTCATACCCCACCCACTGACTATAGGTCGGGCTACCTCGCCTAATATCTACAGCTACATCAAAGATTGCTCCACGCCCGCAGCGTACCAATTTGCCTTGTGCATGGCGTGGCGCCTGAAAATGCATGCCGCGTAGTGTTCCAACATCGCGTGACAGGGAATGATTGTCTTGCACAAATTCAACATCGACCCCCATTTTCCTATATCGTTGGTAGTTATAAGTCTCAGAAAAAAAACCGCGTTGGTCCTCAAAACGGCTTGGAGAAATCAATAAAACGATTTTTTCGAAATTTATCTCAGACATTCACACCATCCGTATACAAAATTTGATTATTTTGTTCGTTGATATCTCAAACTAATATCGATGCCAACTCATTCAACTTAAGTCCTATTTCACTGAGCCACAACAAGTCCGTCGTCAGAGTTTTGGCGCCAAATGCTACTTAAATTAAGAGACCGTTTAGCCAATCTGGTTGGTTTTATTATGCATCGTGTTGACTGTGATGCAAGCGCTGCGTTTCAAGTATCGTCTTTTTATCCTTTAGTGCTGTTTTGGAATGGCTTTGTCGCGATTAAAATAGACGTTAGTGGATGTCACGTTGTTGATGTTTTCGTGACAGTGTTGGTAGTTGTCCTGATCGACAGGGGCTCTGATCTAGGTTTCAAGATCACCAGGCAGAAAGTAGTTTTCCCTCAGGATGTGGTTCTTCAATGTATGATGCCAACGCTCGATCTCGCATCGAGTTTGCAGATGATATGGTTCGCTACCAGAGTGGTTTAGCTGTTACCCAGCGTATGGCACGTGAAGCTACTGAACTTGGTGAGTTAGATGAGAAGATAGAATTATTCAGTAGACGAGTGACACTGTGGTACAAGTAGACAGTAATGCTTTTCACTGAAAGCAGGGCCTAATATCTATGTTAGCTCGTAAATTGGCATCACTCTCGTAAATCATAACTAGAAATTCTCGGTACGAAAATTGCTTATGTAGTTTTGGCAAAACTTAGATCTGGGAATATCAGCATGGATGGTACATTAAAAAATCCAACTTTAGTTGAGCTTTTGGCAAGAGGCGCAACTTTGCATGAAGCAGGTGACTTTTTATCTGCCGAAGCTAATTACATGCAAATTTTGCAGGAGCAACCTAATCATCCGGAAGCCAATCATAACCTAGCAATTTTATTCACCTTACAAGGTAAACTTGAGTGCGCTCTGGACCATTTGAAAATTTGTTTAAACGCCAGTCCGAATGTTAATTTGTTTTGGGCAACTTACATAGATGTTTTAGTTAAGTTGGGAAGAATTTCGGATGCCCAAAAGTTATTAAATTCTGCAAAAGACAATGGGCTTTGGCACCCATCCATGCAAAAATTTGAAGAACATATAGCTTCTCTACATTTTAAGCCCTCAGAGAATGATTTTTCACAATTAGAAAAATTGATTGCCAGTAATGAAATAAACACGGCACGACAAGTTTGTAGCAACTTAATTAAAAAATTTCCAGGTTCGGGAAGGTTAAATCATTATCTCGGTCAATGCTTTCTCAAGGGCAATGACATTATATCTTCAATAAATGCATATGAAAAAGTTGTTCAATTCAGCCCTAATTGGTACTTGGGCTTTATGATGCTTGGGCACTTAAACTTGCTTAAAAAAAATGAAAACGAAGCAATTGAAAATTTTAAACAAGCAATTAACCTAAAACCTGATGATGCTGAAGCGAGATTAATTCTTGTTGATTTACTTCTCGAGCGAAAAGATTCTGGGACAGCGATTCATTACTTAGAAGATACTCTAAAAGATAATATTACTTGCAGTCGCTATCTTTGTGCGTTGGCGAAATCATATGAAATTGGTGAAAATATTGATTCTGCGATAGATTTTTATGAAAGGGCGTTTGCTGTTGATGCGAACAATTTGGCCATATTGAATAAAATCGGTGGTTTGCATTGGAAAAATAATAAACCAAATGATGCCGCGATTGCATTTGAACGGGCTATCGAAATTGATCCGTGCTGTACTTCCGCAGTCCTCAATATCGCATTTTTGATGTGTGGTTTAGGTGACTATTTAGGCGCATTAAAAAAATGTAATGATTTGTTAGAGTTGCGACCAAATTTTATTGATGCTGAACTGCTTAAGGGAAAAATTTTCATCGAAGCAAAGAACTTTTCAGAAGCAGAAAAAAGCTTTAAAAAAGTGTACAAGATTTCACCTACTTGTTCTGAAGCGTGGGAAGGACTCGGCGATTGTTTGTATGGCAGTGGTGACGCTGCTGGAGCAGTTAGAAAATACAAAGCAGCAGCTAAGTTAAATCCCAAATCGTTTAAATCCTTTCTTCAACTTGGATTGATTAGGATGCAAAAGGGGCATTACAGCACTGCTTTAAAATGTTTAAAAAGGGCTGAAAAAATAAAACCTGATAGTATAGAGGTCCTTCATATTATTGGGCAACTTTATCAAAGCAAAGGGGGCCGTTACTACAAGGACGCTATGCGATACTATGATAAAGTATTGATAATAGACCCCGATCATAGCAATGTTTTGGCTGCAAAATTACATTTACATGCACTGACGTGTGATTGGGATGAAATCGAAAAGCTTAGGTCCAAACTCCCTTCGCTTGGAACTTCAGAGGGTGAGGTTATGCCTTTTTCTTTATTGGCTTTGGAAGACGCACCGGCTCGACATAAAATTCGTGCAGAACGATATTGTGCGCGTAACTTCTTTCCTGGAAAATTGTCAAATTTTGTGGTGCCGTCAGTTGCGTCTAAGAAACTAAAAATAGGTTATTTTTCTGGAGATTTTCATCTTCATCCAGTGTCGATTCTAATTTCAGCAGTATTGGAAAGTCATTCCCAAAATGATTTTGAGATCTATGCCTACTCTCTCGGTAATGAACGCGACGCTATGTACGATAGAATTTCCAAAATAGTTCACAAATTTAAAGACGTTTCGAAATTTAGTGAGATTGAGATCGCAAGGCTTGCACGGCGTGATGGTATAGATATAGCAATTGATTTGTCAGGCTATACCCGTGGTGGAAGGCCTCAAATCTTCGCACACAGGGCTGCGCCGATACAAGTAAGTTACCTGGGTTTCCCTGGATCTATGGGCTCAAATTTTATTGACTATATCATTGTAGATAAAAACTTGGTTCCACCTGAAAATCAGAAGTACTATTCAGAAAAACCAATATATCTTCCAAGACAGTATCAGGCTCAAGATAGTTCACTTTCTTTAGAAAAACCACCATCTAAACAGCAATTGGGCTTGCCGGAGGATGCATTTATATTTTGTGCAATAAACAACACATATAAGATTACATCGGCAGAGTTTGATATCTGGATGCGCTTATTGTCTCGCGTTGAAGGCAGTGTGCTATGGTTGTTCGCACCAAACGAGTTAGCAAAAGAAAATTTGATCAAACATGCTGGTAAACGCGGCATCTCTTCAGATCGGCTTGTTTTTGCCAAAAAGCTATCATTTATTGAATATGTCGATCAACTGTCTCATGCGGATCTATATTTAGATACGTTTAACTATAACGCGGGTGCGACAGCTAGTAACGTACTTTGGGCCGGAGTGCCGCTTATTACGAAGGCTGGCGTTGGGTACAGCGCTAGAATGGCTTCAAGCTTACTTCAATCAATCGGGATGCCTGAACTCATCACAAAAACGCCGGAAGATTACGAAGCGCTTGCGTTAAATTTAGCTAAAAACCCAGTGAAGCTATCTGCTATCCGTCTATTACTAAGCTTGAAATGTATTAATTCAGAACTTTTCGATGTTGAGGCGTTTACGGGTGACTTGGAAAATTCTTACCGAAAAATATACCAACGCTATGTTGAGGGGAAAAAACCTGATGTTATTTATGTTGAACGATAGTGCTACACGTAAACTAAATACTTAACAGCCGCTAATTTGGGTCTAATCACAGTTGGTGACTTAGTTATATTAAACCGCTTAGCTTATTTTGACGTTTACGCATAAATGAGGCAGGGATATTTTCTACTTTTCGGTATTTTGCTACTGTACGTCGGGCAACGCTTATGTTTTGTTCTTTTAGCTTATCTACTATTTCATCGTCACTGATGGGCGCGCAGCTGTTCTCGCATTTTATCATTTGCTTTATTTTAAACTTTATTGACGCTGATGATTGCGAAGTTAGGTCGTCGTGAGACTGCACTGCGGTGCTAAAAAATGATTTTAGTTCTAGGGTGCCTTGCGGTGTTTCCATCAGTGATCCAGTAGTGACGCGGCTAATTGTACTTTCATGCATGTTCACCGCTTCGGCTACTTCTCTTAATACCATTGGCGCAATAAAGCCTTGGCCTTTTTCTAAGAATGCTGTTTGCCGTCTCGCTATTTCTGTGGCGACACGTAGCATTGTGTCATTGCGCTTCTGCAATGCGTTTTTTAACCAACTGGCCTCTGCCATTTTCTCTTTTATGAAATTTTTTTGCTCAGAATCCATTTGAGTTTTTCTGGCATCTTTTGCAAATTCTCTATTTATTTTCACACTTGGTAAAGTGGATTTATTTAGTGTTACCAGCCATCCAGTTTCACTGTTCGTAATCTTTAAGTCGGGCTCTCTGATAACGATAGCTTCCGACGAAAATTTAAGACCTGGTTTCGGGTCAAAGGACTTTATAATCTTCAACTTTTTAGCAAGATCTTTGTCGCTGCATGCGCAGCGCCGTTTCAATAGATCAAAGTTTCCTTTTCCGAGTAAGTGTAGGTTCTTTATAATTTCGTCTAAGGTGTTGTCTAGCAGGTCTTGGTCTTTTGCTTGCAACCTTAGGCATTCTGCCAGATTTCGACAAAATAGACCGGCAGGTTCAATCATTTGGAGACTTCTAAGGGTGCTTTCAACTGTAGTAATCTCAACA